>DATAIB010000295.1:0-3830 GCA_036262855.1 Candidatus Limnocylindrales bacterium | reverse complement strand
CCGTGCGGCGCGCGATGACGCCGCCGACGAACCCGGCAATCATCATCGCGAGCATCGTCGGGATCACCGCCGCGGCACTGGTGAAGTCCTCGCCGGTATGCGCGAGCCCGAACACGATCGCCTGCGCCGCGTTGGCGCCGGTCACGCCCAGGGCGGGCACGAGCCACGTGCGCATGGCGCCCCGATAGGCGAGCTCTTCCGCAAGGGCGTTCGAACCCGCGAAGATCAGCGCCGGCAGCAGCGCGAGCGGCTGGCTGAAGTCCAGCTGGTAGGCGCCGAAGAGCGAGACACCACCGATGCTCCCCTGCCCCACCACCGTACCGGCGTAGATCGCAATCGGCCCGAGCACGAGCAGGACGACGAGCGCCAGCGCGCGCACGCGCCTGGACCCACGGTGGAACCCGAGCCCGGCAAGGGACGCCCGTCGATCGATGACCAGCGCCAGCAGGACGAACAGGCCCGCGAGCGCTTCGAGGAGCCGCCACATCGCCGGCGTGGAGAGGATGTTCGCGCAGTCGAGGCCATCGGGGGCTGCCGCCGGCTGACCGATCGATCGCCAGGCGAGGATCGTCGCGGCGGGCAGGACCGCAGCGAGGCTGGACGACGCCAGCCGGCGCCATCGCGCCAGCGGATATGCGAGCAGCAGGGCGAAGAGGACGATGGGCGCCGCCGGGCGCACGAGCGCGGCAACGCCGACGGCCGCGACGAGCGAGATCGTGGGGAGATGGGCGGTCCAGCGCCTCCGGGACCAGCCCGCTGCCGCGGTCACTGCCGGGCAGAATCAAACGCCCGAAGGAACCGCTGCTGCATCCTTGGCCGGACCACCCTCGCAGTACAAGTACCGCGCTGGCTGTCGGTGCGAGCACCGACCGGTCCGTCCTGATTGCTCAGGGCCCCTCCGGGCAAGACGTACTGTATCGGGGCGCCAACGGCCCGGGGAAGCGCCTTATCCACGAGATTCGGACTTCGAAGGGCGATTCCGGTGCTCACGTCCACAGCCTGTCCACGATCCGCCCGGCGCGTCCTCAGGAACGCGGCTGCAGCAGCTCGTCGAGGATGTCGCCGAACCGGTCGCGGACCAGCGACAGGTGCCCTTGCGCCGGATCCAGGTGGACGCACGCGCCGCCGCAATGGGCAGCGAGCCACTGGCCGTGGGCGAACGGGACCATTCGGTCGTGCCCGCCCTGCCAGATGTGGACCCTGCCCGAGATCGCGGCGAGGTCGAAGCCCCACGGCCGGGTGAACGCGATGTCGTCGTCGAACCAACCCCAGTAGCCCACGCGGAACGCCTCGTGGAGGAGATCCGCCATGTAGCTCGCGAGCCCGGGATCATCGAGCGCGCCGCGGTCGACCTCGTCGATCAGATCGCCGAAGGCAGCCGCGACCTCCTCGGGGGTCACGGCCTTCATCCCGGCAGCCTGGGGCTCCACGATGACGCGGAGTCGCTCGCCGCCCTCCAGCGTCGCGCCGAACTCGGCGACATTCTCCTCGCCCATGCCCGCGAGCCAGTCGAGCCCGTCGGCCGGATACGGCGCGACGCCGGCGATGATCGCCGTGCCCAGCACGCGCTCCGGCAGGAGTGCCGCCGTCGCCATCGCGTGCGGGCCACCACCCGACCAGCCACCGACGTAGACGCGATCGATGCCGAGGTAGTCGAGGACCGTGCGGACGTCAGCGGCGACGTCGGCGACGCGACGGCCCTCGTGACGGCTCGAGCTGCCGTAGCCCGGGCGGGTGATGCTGATGTACCGCATCCCACGCTCCGCGAGCCGGTCGAGGTGCCACGCGTAGGGCATGCCGTTGCCTGGGGTGCCCGAGTGGTAGAGGAAGGGCGTGCCGTCGGTCGGCCCGGCGAGCCAGACGTCCAGCGAGCGTCCGTCGGGAGTCGGGACCGTCAGCGTGGGAGGCACGGGCGCAATGATGCAGCGCGGTGCGGCGAAATGTCGCCGGGAATCGAAACGCCCAGAGGAACCGCCGCTTCCTTTTCGATCCCAACCACTGTCGATGCAAGCACCAGCAGCGGAGTCCGATACAAGTACCAGACGAGATCGCTAGGTTTTCGTGGCCCCTCTGGGCAAGACCAAATGTATCCGCGGGGCCCAGGGCACCGATAGCCACTTATCCACGAAATTCGAAGTTCAGGTGCCCGTTTCCGTGCTTCCGTCCACAGCCCGTCCACGAAGCTCGCCTGCGAGGCCCGGCGAGACCTTGCCGCGAACGCGGACGTCGTGGTCGCGATACTCGATGTCGATGGTGCCGCGCTCGCGCACGCGGGCCAGCAGCTCGCCGGCGGTGTACGGCAGCAGGACGTCGATGTCCTCCCAGAGCGTGGCGAGCAGGGCGGCGAGCTCCACGCGCAGCGTGTCGAGCCCGAACCCCGTCATCGCGGACACCAGCACCGTGCCGGCGACCGCCGGCCCCTCCCCTGCCCCGCCGGCCGCGCCCGGCGCGATGAGATCCGCCTTGTTCCACGCCACGAGGCGCGGCTTCTCGCCCGCACCGAGCTCATCGAGGACCTGCTGGACCGTGGCCCGGTGCTCCGTCGCGTGCGCGTCGGCGACGTCGACCACCTCGATCAGCACGTCGGCGCGATTCACCTCTTCGAGCGTCGCTCGGAACGCATCGACGAGCTGGTGCGGGAGCTTGTGGATGAAGCCGACGGTGTCCGTGAGGATCGCGGTCTGGCCGTCGCCGAGCTTCACCTGGCGCGACGTCGGGTCCAGGGTCGCGAACAGCTTGTCCTCGGCCAGCGTGACCTCGGAGCCGACGAGCGCGTTCAGCAACGTGGACTTGCCGGAGTTCGTGTAGCCGACGATGCCGACCGTCGGGTAGAGCCGACGATCGCGGCCGCGTGCCGCCGTGGCGCGCGCCTGGCGCACGTCCTCGACGCGCTCCTTCATCTTCTTGATCCGGTCGCGGATGATCCGGCGGTCCGTCTCGAGCTGTGATTCACCCGGGCCGCGGGAGCCGATGCCGCCCTGGGTGCGCGAGAGGTGCGTCCACAGCCGTGTCAATCGCGGCAGCTGGTATTCGAGCTGCGCCAGCTCCACCTGGAGGCGGCCCTCGTGGGTCCGCGCGTGCTGGGCGAAGATGTCGAGGATCAGCCGGCTCCGGTCGATGACCTTGACCTTGACCAGCTCCTCGAGGGTCTTCTGCTGGGTCGGGCTGAGCTCATCGTCCGCGACCAGGATGTCGAACCCGGTTTCCGACTTGGCGGCGACCAGGTCCTCGGCCTTGCCCTTGCCCACGTACGAGTGCGGGTCGACGTGGCGCCGGTTCTGCCATTCGGCACCGACGACCTCCGCACCGGCGGTCAGCGCCAGGTTCGCGAGCTCGGCGAGCGATTCCTCGGCCGTCCAGCCATCCTCCGCGCCGGTGTCGACCGCGACGAGGAAGGCGCGTTCGACCGGCGTGTCGAGCTCGATCAGCTTGCTGCTGGGTGGCATGGGACCGGGAAGTCTACGTCAGGCGTGCTGCGGCTCGATTCGGAGCCTGCGTGGCGGCGCCGTGAAGACGCGGCCGAACTCGACCTCCACCGGCAGGCCCTGGGTGTCGCCCACCCGCTCCGCGGCACCGGCGATCGCGGACCGGAGCGCCGGCGGCACGGGCTCGAAGGGATCGACGGTGATGACGAGCTTCGATCCGGCCACGCGGCTGTCCCACACCGCCGCGACGACGCCACCGACCAGGACGGACGGCGAGATCCAGCCCGCGGTCCGGGAGACTCGATGCAGGAACTGGTCGGGCAGGAACTGGCGGCGGATCCCACGGGCCACCAGCAGCGGGTCGAACCCGCCCACGAAGGTGACCGCGCGCGGCCTGGGCCGGGT
>DATAIB010000294.1:0-3234 GCA_036262855.1 Candidatus Limnocylindrales bacterium | reverse complement strand
GGCGTCGGCGCCGCGCCCGACGGCGTGGCGCTGCATGCGGACAGGAGAATGGCGGCGAGGACCGGCCCGAACCGCCCAACGGAGGCGCGCAGCCTGGGCAGGTCGAGGCTCCCTGGAGGCGGCATACGCCGGAACATACAGGGGCGTCCCGATCACCGCGACGTCGACCTAGAGCGAGATCGTCTCGCCTTCGCGCGCGCCGATGACCTCGACGCCGGTCGCGGCATCGGCGACCTCGGCGACCAACCGGTCCAGCGTGCTGTCGTCATGTGCCGGGTCGTGGTGGAACGCGGCGAGGCGATGCACCCCGGCCTGGCGCGCGAACGCCGCCGCCTCGATCGTGGAGCAGTGCCCCCAGCCGATGCGCGCCTTCCGCTCGTCCGGGAAGTACTGGACGTCGTGGATCAGCAGGTCGACGTCCTTCGCGAGCTCGTGCCCGGACGTCCAGGGCGCCGTGTCCGGGAACGACGGATTGCCGAGCGCAGGCTCGTGGTCGGGGATGTATGCCATCGACGAGCCGTTCTCGCGGATCCGGTACCCGACCGTGGGGCCGGGGTGGATGACCTCCGCGGCTGAGATCTCGAGGCCGCCGATCCGGACCGGCCGATCGGGCGCGTTGTGCAGCGCGACATGGGATGCCAGGTCGCGGAGGCGGATCGGGAACAGCGGCGGGGAGAGATAGCGCGTCAGCCGGCGCCGAAGGTCCAGCGTCGCGGACGGCGGGCCCCAGAGGTGGACCTCGAGGCTGGGCATGAACATCGGGCCGAAGAAGCCGAGTCCCTGGATGTGGTCCATGTGGAGGTGGCTCAGGAAGATGTCGATGCGCCGAAGCGTGGGCGGCAGCGATGCGCCGATCTCGCGGATTCCGGTCCCCGCATCGAGCACGATGACCGTGCCGTCACGCCCGGTCACCTGGACCGCGGCCGTGTTGCCGCCATACCGCTGCGTCGCCGCGCCGGCGCTGGCAATCGACCCGCGCGTGCCCCAGAACGTCACGTCCATTCGGTCGGCCCCGGTCAGCCGTCGCGTTCCCAGAACATCGCCGCGGCCCCGAGCAGGCGGCCGCGCCCGCCCTCGAGGGGGAACGCCGTCGCCTCGATCGTCCGGTCCACGCCGTCGCTGCCGAGGATTCGCAGCGTGCCGTGCGCCGGGCGCCGGTGGAGCACCGCCGCTGCGAGGGGGATGTCCTCGGTCTTCATCGGGCTGCCATTCGGATGCCGAGGCCGGAACTGCGTCGTCCAGGTCTCGAACGACATCTCTTCGAGGTCGTCGAACCGGACACCGAGCAGGTGCTCCGCGGCTTCGTTGAGGAACACCAGGTCGCCGTGGCTGTCGACGAGGAACACCGGCACGGCGAGCAGCTGCGCCATCTGCCGGAACAGGATCAGCTCGATCGGCTGTTGGGCCACGACGGCATTGTGAACCGGACCACCCTCCTATGGACAGGTGGGAATCAAGGCGGCACGATGCGCGCATGGCACGGGGGATGCGCCGTCGATCGATGCCCGCGCTCGCCCTCGTTGCGATCGCCAGCCTGCTGCTGCCGGCCGCATCCGTCGCGGCCCCGACCAGTGCCCGGATCCGGCTCGCGCTTCGTGCCTCGAATCTCTCCGAGCCGGTGTTCGTCACGAGCGCGCGGGACGGGACCGGCCGGTTGTTCATCGTCGAGCAGACCGGCAAGATCAGGATCTACAAGAACGGCGTGGTCCTCTCGACCCCGTTCCTGTCGATCGGGAGCCAGGTGAGCAAGGGCTCGGAGCAGGGGCTCCTCGGCCTCGCGTTCAGCCCCGGCTACTCGACCAATCGCAAGCTGTACGTCAACTTCACGGACCTCAACGGCGACACCGTGATCCGCGAGTACAAGGCGTCATCGACGAACCCGAACGTCGTCGCCACGAGCACGGCCCGGACGATCATGAAGATCGCCCAGCCGTACGACAACCACAACGGCGGCATGCTCGCCTTCGGGCCCGACGGGTACCTCTACATCGGCACGGGCGACGGTGGCTCCGGCGGGGATCCAGGCAACCGGGCGCAGTCGAAGACGACGCTGCTCGGAAAGATGCTGCGCATCAATGTCAACAGCTCGACGTCGACGCGCAACTACGTCGTGCCCTCCAGCAATCCGTATGTCGGGATCGCCGGCTGGGACGAGATCTGGCAGCTGGGCCTCCGCAACCCCTGGCGCTTCTCGTTCGACCGCGCAACCGGCAACCTGTGGATCGGCGACGTCGGGCAGGACAGCTGGGAGGAGATCGACCGAGCCGTCAAGACGTCGACGGGCGCCGGACGGGGCGTCAACTGGGGCTGGCACGTGCTCGAGGGAACGCATTGCTACAGCCCATCGACCGGCTGCAGCACGTCGGGCATGACGATGCCGGTCGCCGAGTACGACCACAGCGGCCGTTGTGCGGTGACCGGCGGCTACGTCTATCGCGGCACAGGGATTCCGGCGCTCGTCGGCGGGTACGTCTTCGCCGACTTCTGCAGCGGCGAGATCTGGGTCATCGACAGCACCGCGGCCCGACCCGCGACGCCGACGCGCCTGCTCGATACGAGCATGACGATCTCCAGCTTCGGCGAGAACCAGGCAGGCGAGCTGTACGTGCTCGACCGTGGCGCCGGAAAGATGTACGCAATCCTCGGCGGGTAACCGCCCGCCGGGCGCTCGCCGTGCGATGCTCCGCGCATGGCGTCTGACAATCGAATCGGGTGGGCGCATGTAGCTGCGGCCGATCCCATGGTTGCCGCGTTCATCGATCGGGCGGGAGTGCCGCCGGCGCGGCCGGGTGAGGGGGACCCGTTCGCGTCGCTCGCGCGGGCCATCGTCTACCAGCAGCTCGCCGGTCGTGCGGCGGCGGCGATCCATCGCCGGTTCGTGGAGGCGATCGGCGGATCGGTGACCGCAGAGGCGATCCTTGCCACCGAGACGTCCAAGCTCCGCGGCGCCGGGCTATCGACCGCGAAGACGGTCTCGCTCCAGGATCTCGCCGCGAAGGCTGCAGACGGCACGGTGCCGGTCGGTGAGCTCGCGTCACTCGGCGATGACGAGATCGTGGCGCGGCTCGTGACCGTTCGCGGCATCGGTCGGTGGACGGCGGAGATGTTCCTGCTGTTCGAGCTGCAGCGGCCCGACGTGTGGCCCGTCGATGACCTCGGCGTGCGCCAGGGCTGGCGGCTCATCCACGAGCAAGCGGAGCTCATGAAGCCGAAGGCGCTCGACGCGGCGGGCGA
>DATAIB010000293.1:0-7250 GCA_036262855.1 Candidatus Limnocylindrales bacterium | reverse complement strand
TTACCGTACCTGAGCCGCGTGGCCGACTGCCATTGCAGGAACGGCCGAAGCGTTGCAAAACGCGCCGGCGGGGCTGGAATTAGGTACCGGTCCCGCCCGACAGAACGTCCTGGTCCGCGGGATTGCGCTCGAAATGCGTGGCGAAGAGGGGGCAGCGCGGCGTGATCGTGAACCCCCCGGCGCGCGCGTCCGCGATCACGCGTCGCACGAGGGCCTTGCCGATCCCCTTGCCGCCGAACTCGGGCTTGACCTCGGTGTGCACGGCGACGAGGCGATTGCGGACGCGGCCGTAATCGACCCAGCCGGCAAGCTCGCCGTCGATGCGCGCCTCGTAGCGGCGGGCGTCCGGCACGTCCTGGATGTCCACGCTGAGTTGATCGGTCATGCGGGTGGCTCCGGCTCCTCGATGTCCGGCAGCAACGGCTGGCCGGTGATCAGCCGCGACCCGCGGCCATGGGTCATGAACGTCCACGCCCACCGGGTCAGGACGACGATCCGGTTCGCGAACCCGATGAGGTACACGATATGGATGCCGAGCCAGAGCAGCCAGGCGACGAAGCCGCCGGTCTTCCCGAACGGCCCGAGCCAACCGACGTTGCTCACGCCGGACAGGCGCCCGATGACCGCCACGTCGCCCAGGTCGCGGAACCGGAACGGCTCCGGCGTCCGGCCGTCGAGCCGGTCGATGATGGCCTTCGCAACGTACCGCCCGGGCTGGATCGCGCCCTGCGCGACGCCGGGCACCGCCCGCTCGGGCTTCCACGGCTGCACCGCCGCGTCGCCGATCACGAAGATCTCCGGGTGACCGGGGATGGTCAGGTCCGGCCCGACCCTGATGCGTCCCGCCTTGTCCGCCTCCGCGCCGGTGGCCGCGGCGACCGCCTTCGCGAACGAGGATGCCTGGACGCCCGCGCCCCACAGCACCGTGCGCGCCGGGATGACCTGCGGCCCGCTCGTCGTGTCGACGCTGACCTCGTGCTCCGAGATGTCGGTCACGCGCGTGCGCGTGCGCACGTCGACACCGAGGTGGCGGAGCTGCCGGGCAGCGGATGCCGAGCGGCCAGCGGGGTAGTTGGGCAGGACGCGATCCATCGCCTCGACCAGGATGATCTCGGCATCGCGCGTGCTGATCGACCGGAAGTCGCGCCGCAGCGTGTCGCGCGCGATCTCGCCGAGCGCGCCCGCAAGCTCCACGCCCGTCGGGCCGCCGCCGACGACCACGAACGTCATCCACTCGCGTCGAAGCTCCGGGCTGTGCTCGCGCTCTGCCGCCTCGAAGGCGATGAGGATGCGGCGACGGATCTCGGTCGCGTCGTCAATCGACTTGAGGCCCGGCGCGAACCGCGCCCACTCGTCGTGGCCGAAGTACGAGTGCCGGGCGCCGGTCGCGACGACGAGCGTGTCGTACGGGATCGGGCCGCCATCGGACATGTGGACCTCGCGCCGCTCGGGATCGAGGCCGACCGCCTCACCCAGCAGCACCGTCGTGTTCTCGTCGCGTCGGAGGATGCTCCGCAGCGGCTGGGCGATCTCGCCCGGCGCGAGCGCGCCCGTCGCGACCTGATACAGGAGCGGCTGGAAGAGGTGGTGGTTGCGCCGATCGACGAGGGTCAGGTCGACCCGCCCATCCTTGCCGAGCCGGCGTGCGGCGTACAGCCCCCCGAACCCACCGCCGACGATCGTGACGCGGTGCCGGTCCCTGGACGCGACCGAGGCACTGGGCTGCATGCGCCTATCTTGGCCGAGGGCCGCCGCGCGTGCCGCGCCGGCGACCTTGCCCGGCCGCACCGGACTGCCCCGTACGTACTATTGACGTCCTGGGAGCCACGTACGTAAGGTCCCCCGGCACGACGGCGAATGACCGGCGGCCCAGGGGGGAACCCGCTTCCAATGCTGCAGCTCTACACGGCGCTCAAGACGATGCTTCGCCGCGACGAAGATGGCCAGGGCCTTGCCGAGTACGCACTCATCCTCGCCCTGATCGCGATCGTTGCGATCGTTGCCCTGATCTTCCTCGGCCAGCAGGTCTCCGGCATCCTCAGCACGGTTGGCAAGTCCGTCTAACGGCGCAACCGAACCGAAACCGCAAACACCACCCCGTCGGCATCGCCGGCGGGGTGGTTCGGTTTTCAGGACAGCTTCGGCCTGGCCAGCCCGGAGCGGTACATCGAGGATGCCTCGGCGCGATTGCGGGCGCCGGTCCGGCGCAGGATGCTGCCGACGTGGGCCTCGACGGTCCTGATCGAGATTCCGAGCGCGTCGGCCGTCTCACGGTCCGTCCGCCCGTCCGAGATGAGCGCGAGCACCTCGCGCTCCCGATCGGTGAGGCGTTCCACCTGCGAGGGCGGCGCGTCGTCCGCCTGTGATCGAACCAGGGCCTTGATGGCGGTTGCAGCCAGGCGGCCCGGGATCGGCAGCTCACCACGTTGGGCCTCGCGCAGCGCCCGACCGATCGCATCCGGCGCGACGTCCTTCGTGAGATAGCCCGCCGCCCCGGAGCGCAACGCCTCCACCAGGTCGCGATCCGCCGCGGACACCGTGAGCACCACCACGACCATCTCCGGCAGTCGATCCCGAACCTCGCGCAGGTAGTCCAGCCCGCTGCGGTCCGGGAGATCCAGATCCAGGAGGACCACGTCCGGTCGCAGCTCGTCCGTCGCGCGGACGGCACTCTCGCAGGTCGCTGCCTCACCGACCACTTCGATGTCCGGGGCAGTCACGGCCTCGCGCACGGCGGCACGCACGAGCGGGTGGTCGTCGACGAGGAGCACGCGCGTCACGGCCATCACGGCCGTCACGATATCGGGTCGTCGCCGTTGCCGAGCAATCCGGGGACGCGGATCACGACGATGGTGCCGTCCGCGTGGTGGCTCCGGACGTCCACCGAGCCGCCGATCAGCGCCGCACGCTCCTGCATGCCCCGCACGCCGTAGGCGGCACGGCCGACGTCCGAGGGCTCGAAGCCGCGGCCGTTGTCGACCACGTGGATCTCGATCCCGCCGTCGCCCGCGCTCGTCGCGCCGGACACGCGGACCACGGTCGCATCCGCGTGCTTGCGGACATTCGCCAGCGCCTCGCCGACGATGGGCAGCAGCTCGGTCGCCACCGCGCGCGATCGGCTCGGGGTGAGCGACGCGTCCGTGAGGTCGTCGAGGGCGACCTCGACCGCGATGCCCGTGCGCCGCTCGAACTCCTCGACGAGGTCGCGCACGGAATCCTGGAGGCTCCGCGCCGGCGCCCCGGGGCGCATCGTCTCGATGACCGTGCGCGCGTGCCCGAGCGCTCGATCGACGGCGTCGCCGAGATCGCCGAGGTCCTGTGCGGCCGCGGCTGGCAGGTCGTCGAGCTTCGTGAGGCGTCCGTGTTTCAGCTTGGCAAGCCACAGCTCCTGCGACAGCCCGTCGTGGACGTCGCGCGCCACGCGCGCCTGTGCGGCCAGCGCCGCTCGCTCGACATCCGCGGTCCGGAGCGCGCGGAGGCGCGCGTTCGCCGTGCGCAGGTCGCCGAGGTCGCCCCGGAACTGCGCCTCGATGCCGAGGAGCAGCATCAACGAGAAGAGGGCACGCAGGGCGTCGTCGACCACCACGACCGGGCGATAGATGCCCGGGAACATCGCCCAGTGGATCTGGCTGACTGCCGCGAGCACGAGCGCGATCGTGACCCAGGCGGCATACGCCTGGCCGCGCCGGAGATACACGCGCCGGTACAGCTGCGCACCGCGCACGTAGACGATGCCGATGGTCGCCTGCATCGCGAGGCCCAGGGTGTCCATGCCCGGCATGGCGGCCCGATCACCCCCGAGCGCGGCGACGCCACTCGGCCCGAACAGGAGCGGCAGCGCCGGTTCCACGGCCCGCAGCACCACGAACACCGCGACGAGCACCGCCGTGGGGGCGAAGGCGATCGCGGCGACCGACGCCCCGCGCTGACGCCAGCCGCGCAGGCTCGCCTCCGCGGCGAGCACGAGCAGGATGCCCGTGACGAGCCGGGCGAGCGACCACGCGTACAGCGGCCACTGCTGCGCGCGATCCAGGGTCATCCCGAGCTCATCGGAGGTGCCCAGCGCGGCAATACCCACGACCATCGCGCGGCTCATGCACAGCACGAGGAACGCGCTCGTCTCGTAGAGCGCCGCGACCTCGCGATCGATTCGGTAGCGGATCCAGGCCAGCGCCGCTGCCCCTGCTGCGGCGATCGCCGCGAGCGTGTTGAGCGCGACGTCGAGCGTGCCGTTGTTCGTGACGATCCGCTGGCCCGGCCACAGCACGACCACCGTGAGGCCGATCAGGAGCAGCAGCTCCGCGCCGATGGCCCGGTCCAGCCTGGTCGCCCACGGCGCGATCGGCGCTCGCACGTCGCCACGTCGGGCGGGAATACGGCGCCGCTCGGCGATCACGCCCATGACACTCGTCGTCCGTCCCGGATTGCTGGATTCACGGTTCGGCGGACTGTACCAAGCCGGCGAACGCTCATCGGACGCGCGTCGGCGCTCCGGGAGCCCACGTATGCACGGGCTTGTCGTTCGATCCCGATGTCCCCGCGGAACCGAGGCCCATGCGTCGCGCGCCGTCGGCGCGCTGCAGGGCGAGGTCGATCTCCGGCTTGAGGGCTCGACCGAGCGGAACGCGTCGGAGCCATTCGAGGAACGGCGGATCCACGCGGGCGACCTGGCCGATTGTCCAGCCCTCGTACCGACCGAAGCGGATCATGGAGCCCGATGCCGGCCCGACCGGGGGGCCTGCGGTCTCGTCCGGTCGCGGCGCCTTCGATGCCGGCGCGTGGCCGGTCGCGCCCGATCCGGGCTGCGGCGCCGTCGAGAACGGCTGGGCGCGCGGCGCCGGGGCGGACGTCGACGCGGGCGCGGGCGTCGAGGTGGCCGGCTGCGGCGCGTGTCGTCCTGCCCGCTCGATGTCGTATTGCCGGCGCTTCCGGGCGTCGCCCAGCACCTCCCAGGCCGCGTTGAGCCGCTTCATCTCGTCCGCGTCGCCGGAGACGTCGGGGTGGTGGATCTGGGCGAGGGCGCGATAGGCAGCCTGGATCACGAGCGGATTCGCGCTCGGATCGACTTGCAGCACCTTGTACAGGTCGGTTCGGTCCGACTTCACCAGCGGAGCATGCGTGGCCGGAGCGCGGCCGTTCAGGCCCTATGGGTACGGTTCGGAGGGGTACGAACGGTGCGAGCCCGCGGCGTCGTGCCGCGCGAGGCCGCTCCCCTACTTGTCGTTGGCGCTCTTCGAGCCCTGCTCGGCCAGGGTCGCCTGCGCGGCCGCGAGGCGCGCCACGGGCACCCGGAACGGCGAGCAGCTCACGTAATCGAGCCCGATGCGCTCCACCTTGGCGATGGACTCCGGATCGCCGCCGTGCTCGCCGCAGATGCCGATCTCCAGGTCCGGCCGCGTCGAGCGCCCCTTGTCGACGGCGATCTTCATGAGGCCCGCCACCGCGTCGTCGAGCGTCTGGAACGGGTTGACCGGCAGGATCTTGTCCTCGACGTACTTCAGCAGGAAGCCGCCCTCGGCGTCGTCACGGCTGTAGCCGAACGTCATCTGGGTGAGGTCGTTCGTGCCGAAGCTGAAGAAGCTCGCCTCGCGGGCGATCTCGTCGGCGGTGAGCGCGCCGCGGGGTACCTCGATCATCGTGCCGAACTTGTAGTCCACCTCGGCGCCCGCCTTGGCGACGACCGCCGTGGCCTCCGCCTCGAGGAGCGCCTTCGTGGCCGCGAGCTCGTTCACGTGGCCGACGAGCGGGATCATGATCTTCGCGATCGGGTTGCCGCCCGCGCGCTTCACCGCGATCTGCGCGTTCAGGATCGCCCGGGTCTGGACCTTCACGAAGTCCGGGATCATCAGGCCGAGGCGCACGCCACGAAGCCCGAGCATCGGGTTCTGCTCGTGCATCGACTTGATCGTGCGGAGCAGCTGCTCGTCCTCCTCGCTCGCGCCGCCCTTGTCCTCGGCGCGGGTGACCTTGACGAGCTGCTCCTCGAGGTTCGGCAGGAACTCGTGGAGCGGCGGATCGATGAGCCGGATGACGACCGGCAGCGAGTCCATCGCCTTGAAGATGCCTTCGAAGTCGCCCTGCTGGAGCTGCTCCAGCTTGGCCATCGCCGCGTCGAAGGTCGCGACGGCTTCCTGCTCCTCGGCGCTCAGCAGCTCGCCCGCCGCGGTCTTCGCCTTGGCGCGCGTCGCGACGCCGGAAACGAGGATCGCGCCGCGCACGATCTCGAGCCGGTCACCTTCGCGGAACATGTGCTCAGTTCGGCACAGGCCGATGCCCTGCGCGCCGTAGCTCCGGGCCTGCGCGGCCTCCTCGGGCTTGTCCGCGTTGGTCCAGACGCCCATGCGCCGGATCTCGTCGGCCCAGCCGAGGATCTGCTGGAGCTCGGGCTGGTCCTCGAACCGCGCCTGAACGGTCGGCAGCTTGCCGAGGTACAGGTCCCCGGTCGTGCCGTCGAGGCTCAGCCAGTCGCCCTCGTTGAAATCGATCCCTGTGATCGAGCACGCCGCCGACTTGTCGCCGTAGTTCACGTCCAGCGCAGAGGAGCCGGCGACGCACGGCTTGCCGATCTGGCGGGCGACAACGGCGGCGTGCGACGTTGCGCCGCCACGCGCGGTGATGATCCCCTCGGCAACGGCCATGCCGTGGAAGTCGTCGGGCGAGGTCTCGATGCGGACGAGGATGACCTTCTCGCCCCGGGCGACCCACTCGACGGCGACGTCGGCGTCGAACACGGCGCGACCGACCGCGGCGCCCGGCGACGCGTTCAGGCCCTTGACGATGCGCTTCGCGGTCTTCAGCGCAGCGGGATCGAATGTCGCCCGGAGCAGCTGGTCCACCTGCGCCGGCTCGATCCGGTTCACCGCCTCGGCTTTCGTGATCGTGCCGTCCGCGACCATGTCCGTGGCGATCTTCACGGCCGCGGCCGCGGTGCGCTTCGCGTCGCGCGTCTGGAGCATGTACAGCCGGCCGCGCTCGATCGTGAACTCGAGGTCCTGGACGTTGCGGTAGTGCTACTCGAGCTGCTGGCCGATGCGATTGAACTCGTCGTACACGCCGGGCATGTCCTGCGCGAGCTGGCTGATCGGCGACGGCGTGCGGATGCCGGCGACGACGTCCTCGCCCTGGGCGTTCGTGAGGTACTCCCCGAACAGCACGCGCTCACCGGTGTTCGGGTTGCGGGTGAAGGCGACGCCCGTGCCGGAGTCGTCGCCCATGTTCCCGAAGACCATCGCGACGACGTTCACGGCGGT
>DATAIB010000292.1:0-4469 GCA_036262855.1 Candidatus Limnocylindrales bacterium | reverse complement strand
CTTCGGATCGTGCACGCATGGCTCAACGTGCTCGGGTTCGTCACCCTCGTCATCGCCGGCACGCTCGTCCACTTCGTGCCAACTGTGGTCGGCTCGAGGATCCGGCGCCGCCGCACCGGGAGGGTCGCCGTCGTGCTCATCGGGATCGCCGCTCCGGTCGTCGCCACCGGCTACCTGCTGGGATCGAGCCTCCTCGCCGGGGCGGGAGCGGCTGCGGCGATCGCGGGCGCGGTTGCGCTGGCCATCCACGGCGCGCAGGCATATCGCGACCGGGCCGGCTGGACGACGGACCTGGCGTGGCATCGCTTCACCGGTGGCTCGCTGCTTGCGGCGCCAGCTTGGCTCGCGATCGCCACGGTCGTGGCCGCCGCCGGCATCACGACGCACGGAACGGACCCGCTCAGCTGGCGGCTCGTCGACCTCGTCGGGCCGCTGGTGCTGGGGTTCGTCGTCCAGGTCGTCCTGGGATCCGTGACCCATCTCGTCCCCGCGATCGGTCCCGGTACCCCTGCAACGCACGCCGGGCAGCGGCGTCAGCTGGGTCGCGCCGCGGGGTCGCGGCTGGCTGCCTGGAACGTCGGCGTCGTGTTCGTGACGGCCGGGCAGCTCCTCGGAATCGGTGCGCTCGCGCTCGCCGGGGTCGCTGTCTCGCTTGGCGCCGGGCTGTTCACCCTCGCACTGGTCGCGCTGGCGCTCCGGCGCTGACGCTTCAGCGGAGCGGTGGCGGCTCCTCGATCGCCGTGGTCGGTGCGCCGCGCACCCACACGATGAGCGCGATGACGAAGCGCGCGATCAGCGAGAGCCCGTAGCTCGTGCACCAGATGCACACCGCACCGATGACGAACACCTGCAGGTACAGGAAGTAGGCCTCGAAGATCACGCCCGCGAGCGACAGCCCGTAGTGCGCGAGCAGCAGCGCGTAGAGGTCGGTCTTCCACCACGCGAGCGCGAGCGTCAGCAGGACCAGCGACAGCGCGACACCGAACACGGCCACGGGGATGCCGGCGATCCGGCTGTATTCGCTGCGGGCGACCTCCTCGCAGCCGTGGATCGGCCCGCAGACGGGGACGCCGCCCTGCAGCTCGACCACCGAGAGATACAGCGCGATCCCAAGCCCGATGACGTCGAGGACGGCGAGGATGAGCCCCGGATGCACGCCCAGGATCGGGCGGACGGTGGTCCGGCGCCTCACGATGCGGGTGGCGTGGTGACGGACGGGGCCGAAGCCGGGGCGGACGTCGCGGGCGCCGCGCTCGCCGCGAGCTGCCGGATGAGGTCCGCGAGCTTCGTGTAGTCGGGCACGCCGACCATCGACTGCCCGTTGATCACGAGGGTCGGTGTCGAGTTGACCCCAGCGCTGACCGCGGATTGCGTCACGGCGGTGACGGCGGACCGGAGGTCCTGGCGCGTGATGCAGGTCGACCAGGCCGCCATGTCGACCTCGGCCGCCGTCGCAACCTTCTCGATGAACGCCGCGTTGTGATCGCCCTTGTTCTCCCGGCCCTGGTTCCAGAACACGAGGTCGTGGAACTGCCAGTACCGGTCCTGCTCGGCGGCGCAGGCAGCGCCGACCGCGAGCTCGAGCGACTCATTCGGGGAGCCCTTGCCGAGGATGTCGATGTCGCGCGCCTCGATGCGCAGCGTCCCCGGGGTGACGAAATCGTTCACGAGGCTGGGAAGCTGGCTCGTGACGAACATCCGACACGCCGGACACTGGAAGTCGGCGTAGACCTGCATCACGACCGGAGCGGTCGACGCGCCGAGGACGTCGCCGGCGACGAGGGCTGCCGGATAGGTCGTCGGGGGCTCGGTCAGCGTGTCATTGCTCGCAGTGGCGGGTGGCCGCGCGAACACGATGAGCACGACGCCGATGAGGACGGCTGCGACGGTGACCATGACCGCCGGCGATTGCCAGATCGGCCGGCGCGGTCGATTCACGGCTCGCCGCTCGCGCGACGACGGGGCCTCGTAGCGCGCCTGGGCGCGGCGCTCGCGGCGGCTGGGAGGAGGCGTGCCGCGGCCAACGGGCCGCTTCGATGCAGAGCTCATGGTTCGCAGCATCGGGTGGCGGCCTTGCAGCCCACAGTGCCGAACGTCCCGACCGCGGGAGGACCATCAGCCACCCATCGAATCCCTGCTTTGGCGATGGAACCTGAAACCTTGGACGGGTTCACTGCCTCAAGAAGTCATCGTCCTCTCGCACGAGAGCCTTGGCATGGTCGCTGCACGAAGCTCCACCGCCACCACGACGGGTGATCCCACGGCCGTGGGCCACCCATCGGTCCCGCCGCGCCCGGCACTGCCCGCGCGTCCCGCGACGCCCCCGAAGCCCCGCGCCACCCGGCTCGGTCTGCCGACGCTCATCGCCCTCGGCGCCGTCGCGGCGCTCGCGATCGTGTTCGCGACTGACCAGGTCCTGCCCGCCACGTCGGCCCACCAGGCCCAGCTGCGCGTGTGGCTCGGGAGCCGGGCGGCAGGGCTCGTCGCGCTGCTGCTCCTCACGTTCGAGGTCGTCCTCGGGCTCGTGCTGAGCCATCCGACGAACAAGTCCACGTGGAAGCTGTCGAAGCTCCTGTTCCCGTGGCACGAGCACGCGTGGGTCTTCACGCTCGCGTTCGTGATCGTGCACGGCATCACGATGGCGGTCGATCAGTTCGCGAATGTCGGCTGGCTCGGTGCGCTCGTCCCGGGCATGTCGGCCTTCCGCACGGTGCCGGTCGCACTCGGCACGATCGGGCTGTACGCCCTGCTCATCACGGGGCTCACCGCCCGGTTCACCAAGCTGCTGCCCGCCGGCTGGTGGCTGAAGCTCCATCGCCTGAGCCTCGGCGTCCTCGCGCTCGCGTGGACGCACGGGATCCTCGCCGGCACCGACACCTTCGATGCGGCCCTCGTGTACGGCGTCACGTTCGCCGCCGTGGCGTTCGCCGCTGCCTATCGCTACTGGATCGTCCGCTCGGGACGACCGACGTTCGCAACCTCACTGCCACAGGGGGATCGCACATGACCGGTCACGCCGCACAGCTCGCTCGCGCCGCTCGGGAGACCGAGACGACCACCGTCACCCGGACCACGCCACGGGCCGGCTTCCGGAGGCTGCTCGTGACGCTCGGCGTCGCGGCGTCGCTGCTCGCCGCCGGGGCCACCGTTCGCGCGGCCTCGCAGTGGGCGGCCAGCCAGGCGCCGCTGACCGTCGCACCGGTGTCCGTCGAATCAGTGGAGATGGCGCTGGCGCAGGAGAAGTCGCGGTCCGCGATCCTCCAGGACCAGATCGCGAGCCTGCAGGCCTCCGCCGCGGACCTCCAGGGCGCGCTGTCGGCCGCGCAGGACCGGCTCTCGACCGACCAGGCCGCAGCCGACGACCTGCGCACCAGCCTCGCGACCGCCCAGGACAAGCTGGCCAAGCTCGAGGCGGCCCTTGCCGCGCAGGCGAAGAAGGCCGCCGCGCGAACCACGAGCGGCTCCTCCGGAGGTGCCGCCTCCTCCGGAGGTGGCGGCGGCTCCGACGATGATGGTGGCTTCGATGACTGACCGAACCTGGCTCGGCCTGCCGAGCCACGTCGTCGTGATGCTCGGCGCCTCGACGGCCACGTACGCGCTCGTCCTCGCCGGCGTCGCCGGCATGCAATCACGGTCCGAAGCCGACCTGGCCGCGCTGCGTGCCCCCGCCGTCGAAGGCGTGCAGGGGTTGGCGGCCGGCCACGACGCGATCGGGGCGCGGCTCAAGGCGGCCCAGGACGCGTACAACGCGGCGGTCCAGGCATACGAGCGCGCGGGCGGCTCGCTGGATTCCGTCGAGCTGGGCCTCCAGTCGTTCGCGGCGGTTGCCGCCGAGATCGACGGGGTCGCCCGGTCGATGCCGACCACCGTGAAGCTTCCGCCCGTGCAGCGATCGAGCGGGGCGGGTGCGCCCTCCACCCACGCGACGACCGGCGCGTCGGGCGGCTGAGCGGGTCTTCGCGTGGCCTCATTTGACAGCCGCGAGGGTCGCGCGCTCGGGTCGCGGCTTCGGCTGACCGTGGCAGCGGGCACGTCTCCGGACCGGCTCGATGCAGCGTGGGCCGCCGCCGAGGCGATCTTCGACGAGGTCGACCGCGCGATGTCGCGGTTCCGGGATGACAGCGAGGTGACCCTGCTCAATCGGCGGCTGGCCCGCCGTGCCGGCGCTGCCGCGCTCACCGCGCCCGCCTGGATCCCATCGCGCAGCCTCGCCGCCGCGCTCGTCGTAGCGGATCGCGCCCGTCGGATGACCGGCGGCCGGTTCGACGCCCGGGTGGTCGAGGAGCTCGACCGCCTCGGCGCCGCAGGCGTGTCGCAGGGCACGAGCCTCGAGTCGCCGGCGAACCGGATCCGGCGCGGGTCGCAGCCGCTGGTTGCCCGGAACGGTCGCGGGCCGCTCGCGCTGCTGGCCCCGGCGGACCTCGGGGGCCTCGGCACGGGCCTCGCGCTGCGCTGGGCCCGCCGCGCCG
>DATAIB010000291.1:0-5937 GCA_036262855.1 Candidatus Limnocylindrales bacterium | reverse complement strand
GACCGTGTTCGTCGCCGGATCGATGCGAACGAGGGTCTGCTGGTCGAAGCAACTCGACATCCAGACCGCATCGGCGGCGATTGCGAAGCCACCGCAGGCGCTCGCGTTGGCAGGCAGCGGGATCCTTGCCTGGATCTCATTGGTCGCCGGATCGATGCGGACGACGTCGCCGCCGCTGCCATCGGGCCCGCTGCCGGCGCTCACCCAGATGCTTCCGAGACCTTCAGCGATCGCGTGCGGGCCACCGGGCCCCGGCTCGCCGAGGACGATGGTCGCGACGACCTTGTTGGTCGCTGGATCGATCCTCGTCACGCTGCCGCCATGGAGGTTCGCCACCCAGACCGCGCCGTCACCGAGATACACGCCACCCGGCGCCGCGCCGACCGGGATCTTCTTGATCACGGCGAACGTGACCGGATCGAGCCGGTACACGAAGTTCGCGTCCTGGCTGCTCACCCACGCCCCCGCGCCGTTCGCGGAAATGCCACCGATGTGGCTGCCCGGGTCCAGCACGATGCTCTGATCGCCGACGACCTTTGCCGTCGCGGGATCGACCCGGCTGACCAGATCGGCGCCGTGGAACAGCAGCAGCTGCGTCCCGTCGAAGGAGGGCCAGCCCGGGTTGACGAGCGGGATGGCGGCGTCAGGCGTAAGGAGGCCCGCCGATGGCAGCGGCCGCGCGGCCTCCGTGGGCAGCGGTCCGATCGTGGGTGTGGGACTCGGGATCGAATGTGTCGGGGACGGGCCGCCTCCGGCGCCGAGGCCGAGGAGGAGCGCCGCGAGGAGCACGCCGGCCACGGCCACCAGCCCGAGCCGGGCGCTCCGGCCTCCGTTCGCCGGACGGCGAATGCCGAGGTCGAGGCGCTGCCATGGGAACACCCGCGCCTGGCGGACGGCGGTGGTCCGGGCGAACGTCTCTTCGAGCAGCCGCGAGGGCGGGCGGTCGGGCGCCACGGCGTCCATCCAGGCCGCGAGCGCGTGCTCCACGTCTCGATCCATCCGGGTGTCGCTCATGCCGATTCCCTCGCGGAGATCTTCTGCGTCGCCCGGTCGTCCGCCTCGAGGGCCGCGCGCATCGCAGCGACCCCGTAGCGGACCCTCGACTTCACCGTGCCGATCGGGATCCCGAGCGTCTCCGCGATCTCGGTGTGGCTCAGCTGGATGTAATGCTGCATGACGAGCACCGCGCGCTGGTCGATCGGCAGCCGCCGGAATGCGCGTTCGACGCGATCTGTCTCGGCCCTGGCTTCCGAGCCATCCACGACGAAACGGTTGGCTGCGCCCAGGAGGGACACCTCGGCCCGCCGCTTCACTCGCCGCCCTTCGTCGTGGCAGGCGTTGACCACCAGTCGCCGGAGCCAGGCGTCGAAGCGATCAGCGTCACGGAGCTTCGACAGCTCCCGCCACGCCCGGACGAAGGCCTCCTGCGTCGCGTCCTCCGCCCGATCCGCGTCGCGGAGGATGAGGCAAGCCATCGCATACAGGCGTGTCGAGGCGGCGCCGACGAGCGCCGCATAGGCGTCGTGGTCCCCGCGCATCGCGCGCTGTACGTCGATCCTGCTCAACCAGGCCGCCCTTCTGCCGGAGCCAGTGTGTGCGCCTCCACCCCATGACGTCGCTGGGGCCCCTGGTGGATCTATCTCCGAGCATGCGGCGGGCATAGATCCGAAGACCTGCCGAAGCTCGTCATTGGCCATGCAGCGGCACCCGCCGCGAAGCATCAACCGGGGCCGGCAGCGGCCACGAGAAAGCAGGCCACGAAATGACGCGATCCCCGGCCACCACGATCCTGTCCCTTGCCGCGACCCTCGCGCTTGCCGGATGCCAGGGCGCTGCGCAGGCGCAGCCGTCAGCGTCGAGCCCGGCGCCCGCAAGCGTCGCGGCTGCGCCGACCGTCGCGGAGCCGACGGCCCTCCCGGAGCACGTCATCGCGGAATGGAATGTGCCGGCCCCGGCCGGCATCTATGCAGGGGTTGATTCGATCTGGGTGCCGGGGCACCAATCCCGTACGACCACGCGCATCGATCCAACCACGAACACGGTGACGGGCGTCGTCCCGTCCGCGGATGCCGAGCAGCTGCCCCCGCCGGAAGGATTCGGCTCCCTGTGGTTCGCGACGCAGGAGAACACGGTCGTTCGCGTCGACCCCAAGACCAACTTCGTGATGGCCACGATCCCGATTGCCGCCGGCCCCATGGATATCGGCAATGGGCTGATCGTCACGGACGCTGCGATCTGGGTGCTCCAGAGCGATCACGGGCAGCTGATCAGGATCAACCCGGCGACCAACAAGATCGTGTCGACCACGCAATGGACGGACCTGATCGCCGCTGCCCGGAAGAAGACGACCGTTCCCGCGGGGAAGGGCCCCGCGTTCCTGTGGATCGAGCTCGCGGGCGACGAAGGCGGTGGCGGGATCTCGAAGGGCCTGCTGCGCCTCGACCTGAAGACCGGTGCCCCGCTGACGTTCCTGCCGTGGGCCGCCGATCAGAACGGGGATGGCCATCTGACCATCACCGACGACAAGGTCTGGTACGGCGCCGGCGGCCACCTGTACCGGATCGACGTCGCGACGAACCGGATCGATGCAACGTATCCGATCGCGCCGGGCATCATCCACGTGGCCATCGGCTTCGGGTCCGTGTGGCTGGCGAACTACGAAGCGGCCACCGTCCAGCGGCTGGATGTCGCGCCGTGAGGCACGCCGGCGTATCGCCCAGGCGCCAGCGGGCGCGGGTCAGTCCTGCTTGCGGTCGATCGCCCGCGCGAGCTCCTTCTTGGTCATGCTCCAGCGGCCCGTGATGCCGAGCCCCTTCGCCCGCTCGCGCAGCTCGTCGACGGTCGAACCGAAGAAGTCGACGCCGCCGAACGACTCGCCAGCGTTGCGCTTCGGGTTGCCGCCGCGAGCGGCCCGCGGATCCGAGGGCCCCTTCTCCTTCTTCGGCTCCCAGTGGTCACCGACCTTCTGGAACGAGTGCTTCAGCGACGCGAACGCGGTCCGGTGCGCTCGCTCGCCGTCGCCGTACTGCTCCTCGGCGGATTCGAGCGTCTCCGCATAGGTTCGTTGCGCCTTCGCCGGCGACCGCTTGAGCGTGCCGGGAAGGTTCACCTTGCCGGGCATGGGATACCTCCTCCGTGAACGGTCAGGCGGCCTTGCGCCGCGCCGACTTCGCCTTCTCGCCGCGCAGGCGCGGCAGCAGCTCGCGCTCCGCGAAGCCGATGAACCCCTGCTGGTCCGGCCCCACCTGGTGCAGGTACACGTGGTCGAAGCCGGCGTCCAGGTATGGCTGGATGGCGTTGACGTGTGCCTCGGGATCGGGGCCGCAGGTCACTTTCTCGGCGATCGCGTCCTCGGTTACGAGCGCAGCGAGCGCCTCGAAGCTCGACGGCAGCGGCAGCTCCGTGCTGTTGTCGCCCGGGATGGCGGCCGTGGGCCACCACTCGAGCGCGGTCCGCCGCGCGGCCGCCTCGTCCTTGCCCCAGCAGACGGTGACCTGTGCGACCTTGCGGCCGTCGCCGCCGTATGCCTTGACGAGCTTGGCGTCCGGCGCAGTCGCGATGAGACCGTCACCGATCCGACCTGCGACCGCCGCGGATTCCTCGCCCGACGCCGCAATGAGGATCGGCGGCAGCTGGTCCGGCAGCGTGTAGATGCGCGCCCGCGAGACGTCGTAGAAGTCGCCGTGGTGGTCGACGAGCTCGCCGGTCCACAGGCGCCGGATGACCTCGACGGCCTCGGCCAGCATGTCCGCGCGCATCGAGTGCTCCGTCCAGCCCTCGCCGACCACGTGCTCGTTGAGGTTCTCACCGGTGCCGACGCCGAACCAGAACCGCCCCGGCAGCATGTCGCCCATGGTCGCCGCGGCCTGCGCGAGGATTGCCGGGTGCACCCGGACGCTGAGCGCGGTGACGCCCGTGCCGATGGGCATGCGCTTCGTCGCCATCGCGATCCCGCCGAGCACGGACCAGGCGAACGGCGCCTGGCCCTGCCTGTCGGTCCACGGGTGGAAGTGATCGGAGAGCATCGCGAAGTCGAATCCGGCCGCTTCGGCGCGGGCGGCGTTGGCGACCAGATCACGGGGTCGATGCTCTTCGCTGGACAGGGCGTAGCCGAATTGGATGTCAGTCATGGCTCGACCGTACGCGCCGTGAGGCGTCGGGCGGGCCGGAGGGGCTCCGGTCGCGGGTTTCGAAGCCCTTGCATCGCTAGCATCGCGGCATGCGACTGACGGCCTGGGAGGAGGAGCGCCTGCTCATCTTCTCGGCGGCTGAGCTCGCGCGCCGGCACCGCGCGGCGGGCCTGCTGCTGAACGCGCCCGAGGCGATCGCGCTCATGTGCGACGCGATGCTCGAGGCGGCGCGGGCGGATCGCCCCTACGCGGAGGTCGAGGCCGCCGGTCTGGCGGCGGTTGCGCCCGTCGACGTCATGCCCGGCGTTCGCGAGCTCGTCGAGGACGTCCGCATCGAGGTCCTGCTGCGCGACGGCGTGCGGCTGATCGTGCTCGTGGATCCCCTTGGTCGAAGCGCGCCGCCTGACGGCGATGGCCCCGGCGCGATCGTCGCGGCTCCGGAGCCGGCCGGACCGGGCGAGCCGGCGGTGGACGATCGACGCGACCGGCGCAGCCTCGTCGTCGCGAACGCGTCGAAGCGCGTCGTCCGCATCTCCTCGCACTTCCCGTTCGATCGCGTGAACCCAAGGCTCGTCTTCGATCGCGCCGCCGCGGCGGGCTTTCGGCTGGACATCGAGGCGGGCTCCTCGGAGCGCTGGGCACCGGGCGAAACCAGGACCGTGACGCTCGTGCGGTTCGGGGGCGAGTCTGGCGCTGGGCAGGGCCCGGAACCGGGCACCGAACCAGGCGCCGAACCAGGCGCCGAACCGGGCGCGGAAGCGTGAGCCGCCTCTCCCCGACCGAGCGTCGAGCGCGGTTCGGGCCATCGAAGGGCGATCGAATCCGGCTCGGCGACACGAGCATGTGGCTCAAGGTCGAAGACGACCGCCAGGCGCTCGGCGACGAGCCGATCTGGGGCTACGCCAAGAACTTCCGTGTCGGCCTGGCGCAGTCCGGCTCGGCAGGCCCGTCGGAGCTCGACAACGTCATCGTCGGCGCGGTGATCGTCGATCCCGTCCTCGGCGTGCTCAAGGCCGACATCGGGATCAAGGACGGCCGCATCGCGGGCCTCGGGCGGGCGGGCAACCCCGCCATCACGGACGGCATCGACCTCGTGATCGGGCCGCACACGGGCCGGATCTCCGGCTACGGCCTCATCGCCACGCCCGGGGCGCTCGACACCCACGTCCACACGCTCAGTCCCAACCTCATGCCCGCCGCGCTGTCCGCCGGCGTCACCACGCTCGTGAGCGCCGGCTTCAACGAGCCGCCGGCCGCCATGGAGCGGACGCTCCGCGGGCTCGAGGCGTGGCCGGTGAACGTCGGGCTCCAGGCGAACGCGCGATCGATGGACGCCGCCGCGCTCGACGCGCTCCTCGATGCCGGCGCGGTCGGGTTCAAGATCCACGAGGACTACGGCGCGTATCCGGAGCTGATCGACGCGACCCTCCGGTACGCGGACGAGCACGACATCTCCGTCTCGCTCCACACCGACGGGCTGCATGAGAGCGCCGAGCTCGAGGACACCGTCGCGGCAATCGCGGGGCGCACGGTGCACGCGTACCACGTGGAAGGAACCGGCGGCGGCCACGTCCCGGATCTCATCGGGATCACGCGCGAGGCGAACGTCATCTGCTCATCGACCACGCCGACGATCCCGTGGGGCGTGTCCGCGGCCGACGAGGGCGTCCCCATGACGGTCCTGAACCACGGCGCCACCTACGGCGTGGCCGAGGACGTCGCGCTCATCCGGGAGCGAACGCATCCGCTGACCATGGCGGCCGAAGGGCCGTTGCACGAGCTCGGCTCGATCCAGATCGTCAACTCG
>DATAIB010000290.1:0-6453 GCA_036262855.1 Candidatus Limnocylindrales bacterium | reverse complement strand
AGCTGCTGCGCGTCTCGACGCTCCAGCTCTGCATCGTGATCCTGCGGCGGACGCGCGCGTCGGTCATCGATCGGGTGAGGGGCCTGTTCGGGCGACGCCGCCGCTAGGGCACCGCGCGCCCACCGCTAGCCGAGCGCAGCCCGCGCGTCGATCGCGTCGGCCAGCCGAGCGACCGCGTCGTCCACCGTCGCCGTGGAGGTGTCGATCACCAGGTCCGCGTCCATCGGCGGCTCGAAGGGCACGTCCAGCCCGATGAAGTCCCGCAGCTCGCCGGCACGCGCGCGGCGGTAGAGGCCCTTGGGGTCACGCGCCTCGGCGAGCTCGAGCGGCGCCGCCACGTGCACGAGCAGGAACGGCGCGACCGGTTCGACGACCGCCCTGGCGTCACGTCGGGCGGCATCGAACGGCGCCATGAGCGCGGCAATCACGACGGTGCCATCGGCAGCCCCGGCGGCGGCCAGCTCGGCGGCGCGGCGGACCTGACGGTCGCGCGACGCCCGGTCGAAGCCGAGGTCGGCGGAGAGGTGCCTCCGCAGCTCGTCGCCATCGAGGATTGACACGCGGCGCCCATTCGCGCGAAGGCGCTCGGCGAGCGCCGCGGCGATCGTGGACTTACCCGCGCCCGAGAGTCCGGTCATGAACACGACGATCCCGCGTGCGTTCCGCGAAGCATTCACCCCGCGACGGCCGATGCGGCGCGGCGCGCGCGCACAGTGCGGCGGATCGCAATCCAGAGGACGCTGCCCAGGCCCAGGGCAGCCGCCGCGATGAGGAGGACGACGTCCGTGGAAACCCCGAGCAACCGCAGCCCGGACGCGAGCAGCAGCACCGCGAGCGCGCGCCGGATGATCCCGCCCGGCGCCCGGCTCGAGATCTGCGCGCCGATGAAGGCCCCGGGGATCGCCCCCAGCAGCAGCGACACCGTGATGTCGGCCGAGAAGCTCCCGAACAGCAGGTGGCCGAGCGCCGCTGCGCCGACCAGCGGGATCGCCTGGGTGAGGTCCGTGCCGACCAGGGATGAGGCCTTCAGCCCGGGGTAGATGAGCAGCAGCACGACGATGATCAGGGACCCCGATCCAACCGACGTGATGCCGACGATGAGCCCGGCGCCGGCCCCGAGCAGCACGGTCGGCAGCGGGCGGACGACGACCTCGGCGCGCGTGAGCCGGACCGCGCCCTCCCCGAGCGGCAGGGCGTTCTGCCACATCTGGAACAGGGCTCGCGCGACGAGGCCGGCGGCGGCCGTCAGCAGCGCCAGTCCGAGCAGCACCTTGAGGATCGCATCGAGATCCGCGCCGCGCGGCTGCATGCTGATCAGCCACGCGCCGCCGAAGGCGGCCGGCACGGAGCCCAGGCACAGGTACTTCACGAGCTCGACGTTCACGGTCTTCCGCCGGAGGTGGACGATCGCGCCCGCAGGCTTCATCACGAAGCTCGCAACGAGGTCGGACGAGATCGCGGTCAACGGGTCGGCGTGGAAGAAGAAGACGAGCATCGGCGTCATCAGCGCGCCGCCGCCCATGCCGGTGAGGCCGACGACGATGCCGACGAGCAGGCCGCCGAGCGCAAGCGGGAAGTCGAGCGTCATCGGGCGGCGATGATACCGTCGGCCCCCGTGACAACGCCCTCCCCGAGATCCCACGTCCTGCCGCACCTGCGCGCGCTCGAAGCGGAGAGCATCTTCATCTTCCGCGAGGTCGCGGCGGAGATGCGCCGCCCGTGCCTGCTCTTCTCCGGTGGCAAGGACTCGACCGTGATGCTCGCCCTCGCGAAGAAGGCGTTCGCTCCGGCGCCGCTCCCGTTCCCGATCATGCACGTCGACACCGGCCTGAACTTCCCCGAGGTCCTCGAGTACCGCGATCAGTGGGTACGTGACCTGGGGCTGCAGCTGATCGTGGCGTCCGTGCCCGACGCGATCGAGCGCGGCCTCGTGCACGAGGAGCCCAACGGCTCGCGCAACCGCATCCAGACGCCCGTGCTCCTGGAGGCGGTGGAGCGGCACGGCTTCGACGCGCTGTTCGGCGGCGCGCGACGCGACGAGGAGAAGGCACGCGCGAAGGAGCGGGTGTTCTCGTTCCGGGACGAGTTCGGGCAGTGGGATCCGAAGAACCAGCGCCCGGAGCTGTGGTCCCTGTACAACGGCCGCGTGCTGCCCGGGCAATCGATCCGGGTCTTCCCGCTGTCGAACTGGACCGAGCTCGACATCTGGACCTACATCGCGGCCGACAACGTCGGGATCGCGCCGCTGTACTTCGCCGCCGAGCGCGAGGTCGTGCGGCGCGGCGACATGCTGTACATGGTCAACGAGTTCACGCCGAAGAAGGATTCGGAGACGTCCGAGCGGCGCATGGTCCGCTTCCGCACCATCGGCGACGCGAACCTGACGGCTGCCGTCGAATCCGACGCCGACACGCTCGAGAAGATCGTGGACGAGATCGCGGCGGCCCGGATCACGGAGCGCGGCGCGACCCGAGGCGACGACCGCGTCTCCGAGACCGCGATGGAAGACCGCAAGCGCGAGGGCTACTTCTAATGCCCGCAGACCTGCTGCGGTTCGCGACGGCGGGCTCGGTCGATGACGGGAAGTCGACCCTCATCGGGCGGCTGCTGTACGACTCGAAGACGCTGTTCATCGACCAGCTTGCGTCGGTCGAACGCGTGTCGAAGGAGCGCGGCCACGACTTCACGGACCTGGCGCTGCTGACCGACGGCCTGCGAGCCGAGCGGGAGCAGGGGATCACGATCGATGTCGCGTACCGCTTCTTCGCGACCCCCAAGCGACGGTTCATCATCGCGGACACGCCCGGGCACATCCAGTACACGCGGAACATGGTCACGGGAGCTTCGACGGCGGATGTCGCGCTGCTCCTCCTCGACGCTCGCAAGGGCATCACGGAGCAGAGCCGGCGCCACGCGTTCCTTGCGACCCTGCTCGGCGTGCCGCACCTCGTGCTGTGCGTGAACAAGATGGACCTCGTCGACTGGTCCGAGTCCGTGTTCGAGGACATCCGCGAGGAGTTCACGGAGTTCGCGTCGCGCCTGCGCGTCCGGGACATGACGTTCATCCCGGTGTCGGCGCTCCACGGCGACAACGTGGTCACGCGCTCGACGAACATGCCGTGGTACGACGGCCTGCCCGTGCTCCGGCACCTCGAGCGGCTGTACGTGGCATCGGACCGGAACCTGGTCGACGTGCGATTCCCCGTGCAGTACGTGATCCGCCCGCAGTCGAAGACCGTGATCGACTACCGCGGCTACGCCGGGTCGGTCGCGTCGGGCGTGCTCAAGCCCGGCGACAAGGTGATGGTCCTGCCGAGCGGCTTCGAGACGACGATCGACTCGATCCGGACGGCCGACGGCCCTGTCGAGGAAGCGTTTCCGCCGATGTCCGTGACCGTCACGCTCACGGACGAGGTCGACATCAGCCGCGGCGACATGCTCTGCCGCCCGCACAACGTGCCCACGATCGCGCAGGAGATCGACGCACAGGTCTGCTGGATGGATGAGACGGCGCCGATGACGAACGGCGCGAAGTACGCGATCAAGCACACGACGCGTTGGGCGCGGGCGCTGGTCCGCGAGATCACCTACCGCATCGACGTCAACACGCTGCATCGCCACGAGGAGCCGGGCCAGCTCGCGCTCAACGAGATCGGGCGGGTGCGGCTGCGCGTGACCCAGCCCCTGTTCGTGGATCCGTACTCCGAGAACCGGCAGACCGGCTCGTTCATCCTTGTCGACGAGCGGACGAACAAGACCGTGGGCGCGGGCGTGATCGGGCGGGCGACGACCGGGAGCTAGGTTCCCGTTGGGCGCGTGCTCAGGCGCGGGTCGCCCAGGCGTCGACCTCGACCTTGTACTGCGGTCCCGCCAGGGCCGCGACGAAGATCAGCGTGCTCGTGGTGATGTGCGCGCCCAGCAGGCGGTCCAGCTGACCGCGACGACCCGCGGGATCCATCTCACCGACCACGTAGGTCGTGAGCTTGACGAGGTCCGTCGGCTCGAAGCCGGCCGCCTGGAGGTTCGCCATCACGTTCTCGAGGGCGACGCCAAGCTGCTCGACGGCATCGTCCGGCACGGATCCGTCGGGCCGCATCCCGACCTGGCCGGAGAGGAAGAGGACGCGGCTCTCGCCGGTGACCTCGATCTGGTGGACGTAGCGCCCGACCGGCGCGTGGGTCGACTCGGGGTTGCGTGGCTGCTTCATCGCAGCAGGGTACGGCTAATGGCCGTTGCCACCGCCGTGCCCGTTGCCGCCACCGCCACCGCCGTGGTGCCCGTTCCCGCCGCCAGCGCCGCCGCCGCCGCCAGCGTTGCCGCCACCGGCTGCCGGGGTGGCGGGAGCCGCCGTGATGATCTCCGTGGGCGCAGTGGCATCCGCGCCCCCTCCCAGCCGCGCCGCCCCGCCGGCCATGGCAAGGAGCGCGCCGCCGCCGATCACGGCGGCGAGGACGATCGCGGCGATCGCGCCACCACCGATGCGACGCGCCTGCGGCCGAGCGAGCGGGACGACCGCGGGCGCCGGCACGGGCTGTGCGATTGCGGGCTGTGCGATTGCGGGCTGGGTCTGCGCGATGACGTGCGCTGGTTGCGCGATCACGGGCGCTCGTTGGGCAACCACCGGCACGGCCTGGGCTGGCGCGCTCGCAGGTTGGGCCGGCGGAGGCTCGAGCGCGGTTGCAGGTGCCGCCGTGCCCAATTCCTCGAGGTCGTAGAGCTGCGTGTCCTCGAGGTTGGCCGCCGTGCCGAGGCCACCGCGCGCGACACCGGTGATGGGTGCCGAGGCGCGTCCGGGCGCCGTTGGGCGTGCGGTCTCGGGGTCACGAACCGTGGTCATGCCCAATCGATACCCGATCCCGGGTGCCGTCCGTTCGGCAGCAACCCGCGCCACGGGCATGCAGGCGGCTTGCAAATCCTTCAGGCGGCGCGCACCACCCGTTCGACGTCGACCGACTCGAGGTGCAGCCACGCAGCCAGCTCGTCGAGCTCGGCGCGGATCGCCGCCTCGTCCTCCGCCGTCGACCCGGCCTCGAGATGCAACGCCGGCACGCGCAGGATCCCCGCCTTGCGGTCGGCGCGCGCGTCCACCCGCCCCGCGAGCCGATCGCCGACGAGCGCCGGCAGCACGTAGTAGCCCCAGCGCCGCTTTGCCGGCGGCACGTAGATCTCGAGGTGGTACTCGAAGTCCCAGAGCAGCTCGTTGCGCTTGCGGTCGTAGACCAGCCGATCGAACGGGGAGAGCAGCGCGGTGCGCCCCTTGAACCGCCGATCGAGGAGCTCCGGGTCGACTCGCCACCGGCCCCGAACGCCTTCGACCGTCGCTTCCACACCGAGATCGCCGACATCGTCCGACGACCCGACGCGCACGATGCCGAGCGTCCGGAGCCGTCGCTCCGCGTCGATCGCCTCGACCTCGTCCTCGGTGAGCAGCGGGCCGTCGAGCGGGAGGACCCGTTCGGCGAGGTCCCACACGCGGTCGGCGCCGTCGCGGCCGGAAACAGCCACGCGGCCCTGCGCCGAGAGGTATTCGAGCATCTGCGTCGTGTTCCGCTGGTGCGTCCAACCGCGCGACTGCCAGTCCGACGCGGACCGGTCCTCGATGTCCCGGGTGCGCAACGGGCCGCGCGCCCGCAGCTCGCCGAGCACGTACTCGGCGAACGGCTGGTTCGCCGCAAGCCACGCTTTCGCGCGCTTGTGGAATCCCCACGGGCCGGCCGGCCACGTCGCGAAGGACGGCCGGAGCAGGCGGACGTCCTCGATCGGCCGGATGAACGCGCGGTGCTCCCACACCTTGCGCTCCTCGAGGAGGCGCGTGAGGTCCGCGGGATCGAACCGGCGGCCGAGCCGCGCCCAGGCAACGAGGTGCTCGGTTCGGGCGACCACCGCCGTCGGATCGATCTGGAGGAATCCGAGATGGCGGATCACCGACAGGAGGTCGGTCGGGCGGTCCGCATCGAGCTGCTGCGCCAGGATGGCGATCTGGCGTGCCCGCTCGACCGGGATGATCTCGGGCACCGTCATCTCCCTCCCTGCAGCCCCGGCGCATCGTACGCCCTGCTACCCTGCGGACAACCCTTGAAGCCGGTCCCGTGAGGCCGGCGAACCGGTCCCGTGAGGCCGGAAAGGAGGCTCGATGGCCCTGCCCGCGCTCGCCCGCGACACGCCGCCATCGCTCCATTCCACGATCGCTGCACCGGGTCCGAGGCCGTCCGCGATCGTCGACCCGCGGATCGGTGACCTCGGTCCGGCGCTGCTCGCGCTGGAGGACGGCACGACCTTCAGTGGCGTGGCGTTCGGGGCCCCGGTCGCCGGTGGCGGCGACCTCGTCGTGAATACGAGCCAGACCGGCTACCAGGAGGTCTGCACGGACCCCTCGTACGCCGGCCAGCTGGTCGTCATGACCTATCCGCTGATCGGCAATTACGGGCGGCTGCTCGACGACGACCAGTCCGC
>DATAIB010000289.1:0-8800 GCA_036262855.1 Candidatus Limnocylindrales bacterium | reverse complement strand
CTGGAAGATGTCGAGCTTGACGCCCTCGACGAACTCGGTCGCGTCGCTGACGTCGCGCTGCCAGTCCATCAGCTGGCGCAGCCAGGCGAGCTTGGCGTCGTACTCGCGATCCGACTTCGAGCCTTCCTTGTACCGCCAGTGCGCCGCAATGCCGACCTCGGACACCTGGTGCATCGAATGCGTCCGGATCTGGATCTCGAGCGGCTTGCCGTCCATCGCGATGACCGCGGTGTGGAGCGACTGGTACAGGTTGTTCTTTGGGACCGCGATGTAGTCGTCGAACTGGCCCGGGATCGGGCGCCACAGCGCGTGCACGATGCCGAGCGCCGCGTAGCAATCCTTGACCTCGTCGACGAGGAGACGGATCGCGTAGACGTCGTAGATCTCGCCGAACTCGGCGCCCTTGCGCTGCATCTTTTTCCAGATCGAGTAGATGTGCTTCGGACGACCCTGAAGGTCGCCGTGGATCCCCGCGCCCTCGAGGCGCGGGCGAAGCTCGTCGATCGCCTGCTGGATGAACGTCTCGCGACCCTTGCGGCGCGTGTCGAGGAGCTTGGCGAGCTCGCGGAACCGCGACGGCTCGAGGGTCTTGAACGCGAGGTCCTCGAGCTCCCACTTGAACTGCCAGATCCCCAGTCGCTCGGCGAGCGGTGCATAGATCTCGAGGGTCTGCTTCGCGATCCGGGCCTGCTTCTCCGGCGCGAGCGCGGCGAGCGTGCGCATGTTGTGGAGGCGGTCCGCGAGCTTGATGAGCACGACGCGGATGTCGTCCGCCATCGCGAGGAACATCTTCCGGATGTTCTCGGCCTGCTGCTGTTCGGGGTTCAGGGTGGAGAACTTGCCGAGCTTGGTCACGCCGTCGACGAGCTGCGCGACCTCGCCGCCGAACCGCTCCTCGACGTCGGACAGGGAGTACTCCGTGTCCTCGGGGACGTCATGCAGGACGGCAGCCTCGATCGCCGTCTGGTCGATGCCCAGCTCGGCGAGGATGATCGCCGACGTCAGCGGGTGCGTGACGAACGGCTCACCCGACGCGCGCGGCTGCTCGCCGTGGGCCTCGATCGCAAAGTCGATTGCCTTCCGAAGCCGGGCGACGTCGGCGTCCTTGTCGTACCTGAGGACATCGGCGATGAGCTGCTCGCCGAGGGCGTGAGGGTCGTGCTTCGCAGGCCCACGACGCGCGCTCGTCGCGGCCGTCCCGTTGGCGTGGTCGGCGCCGTTCAGGGTCTCGATGGGCGCCGGGTCCGCGGTCCTGTTCGCGCTCGCGCTGCCGTTCGCCTTTGCAATGCCGTTCGCCTTCGCGACCCCATTCGGCTTCGCGACCCCATTCGCCTTCGCGGGCGTGACGCTGCGCTTCCGCGCGGCAGGACGCGCGGCCGGAGTCGACTGTGCGGGCTCATCGGCCCGCGTGCGCGGGGCCACCATCGTCCGGGAAGTCTACAGCGGGGCCCGCCGCTCCCGGCGGGCGGCGAATGTCAGCTCGACGACCGCAGCTGCTCGCGCAGATCCCGAACCTTGTAGAGCACCGGATCGATCACCAGGTCGAAGGTGCCGAGGTGGGTGACGGGCTCGCCGCCCAGGCGGCGCTTGAAGAAGCTGAAGCCGGCCCACGCCGCTTCGGCGTGCTCGGAGTCCTCCTCCGCGACGCCCCACAGATCAAGCGTGCTGACGCCCTCACCGGCAAAGGCGTCCATCAGGGCCGCCATCGACACGTAGCCGGGCGACGCATGCTTCGCCGCGGGAGCGCGGGTCGAAGCCGCGTAGACGTAGTAGCCGCGGTTTCCGACCCTCAGGGCCACGAGCCCACCGAGCGGCTCGCCGTCCTTCGACGCGAGCACCAGGGTCCAATCCCCCGCCGGACCGAACGCGTCGGCGACGTTGCGCAGGAAGTCGTTGCTTCGCCGCTTGAACGAGCTGCGTGCCGCGGTCTCGTCCCAGATCTTCGAGAACGTGTCGATCGCGTCCTGGTCGACCTCGTGCAGGACCTTGGTGACAACGCCCTCTCGAAGGCCGCGCCGGAGGTCGCGCCGAGCGTTGGCGTTCCACGTCTCGAGCAGCGCTTCGCCGCCGTCGCCGAGCTCGACGACGCGCGTCGTGACCGCCTGCAGGTCCTCGCGAGCGGGCTTGAGGTCGAGCGACAGGAGCTCGCGTCGCAGCTCCTCACGCGCGGCCTCCGGCGCGCCATCGCCGCGCGGATCGACCTTCACGACGATTGCGCGTTGTTGCTTGCCCGCGGCGCGCAGTCCCTCGAGGAGGCGCTCCAGGATGTCGTGGGCGTCGGCCGCTTCGCGCTCCCAGACCGGCCCGTGCGGGGCATAGGCGACCGTTCGACCGAGTGACGTCGGCCGGATCAGCACCTGGGCGACGCCACGGATCCGGCCGTCGGACGAGCGCGCGACCAGGCGAAGCGGCTCCTCCCCGTTTCCGGCGGCGACCTCGCCCCAGGCCCACGCCTGGAGAAAGTCGGCTTCGGGCCGTCCCGCGATGAACTCGGTCCAGGCGGGTCGCAGGTCATCGGTCGCCTCGGCGACCTGGATGTCAGCCATCTGCCAGCAGCTCCATTGCCGTTTCGCGGTCCGACCACGGCTCGGGCCCGTTCGGCCCCACGTTCCAGCGCTCGTGACCCTTGCCCGCGATCAGGACGACATCGCCTGGCTCGGCGCGCCGGAACGCCTCCGCGATCGCTGCGCGGCGGTCCGGGACCACGAGCAGGTCCTCGCCCCGATGCGCGCCGGCCTGGTCCGCGCCGGCGGCGACCGCCTCGAAGATCGCGTTCGGGTCCTCGCCGCGGGAATCATCCTCGGTGACGATCAGGAGTCGCGACCCCTTCGCGGCCGCCTCGCCCATGAGCGGGCGCTTGCCGGTGTCGCGCTCGCCGGACGCGCCGACCACGGTGATCACGCCGCGCCCTTCCGCAGCCAGCGGCCGAAGCTCGGACAGGACGGCCGAGAGCGACGCGGACGTGTGGGCGTAGTCGATCACGACGACGAACGGCTGGCCCGCATCGACGCGTTCCATCCGCCCGGGCACGCCGTCGACGGCCGAAAGCGCCGCGGCGACCGCCTCGAGGTCGAGGTTCCAGCCGTGGGCGAGCCCGAGCACCGCGAGCGCATTCATCGCGTTGTACCGGCCAGGCAACTGCAAGTGCACGTCGACGCGCCGCGTGCCGACGACCGCCTGCACGAGTGAGCTCGGGCTCCCGGGCCGGACGCCGTACAGCCGCACATCGGCCATCGCCGCGGCACCGTACGTGACCACGGTTGCGTGGGCGCGCCGGGCGGCCTTCATGAACGGGTCGATGTTCGGGTCGTCCAGGTTGAGCACGGCGAGCCCGGGCCGGCCGCCCTTCGCCTTGGCGGGCAGCCGCTCGAACAGGCTGACCTTCGCCGCGCGATACGCCTCGAACGTGCCGTGGAAGTCGAGATGCTCGTGCGACAGGTTCGTGAAGATGGCGGCGTCGTAGGCCACCGAGGCCACGCGGTCCGCGGCGAGCCCGTGCGAGCTGGTCTCGATCACGACTGCCTGCTCCCCGGCATCGACCATCGCGCGCAAGATCCGCTGCAGCTCGCGCGCGCCCGGGGTGGTGTTCGGCTCCTCGTTCGGGATGAAGTCGCCACCGATGCGGATGCCGATCGTGCCGACGAGACCCGTACGAAATCCCGCGCCGGCGAGGCCTGCCGCCGCGAGAAACGACGTGGTGGTCTTGCCGTTCGTGCCCGTGACGCCCACCGTCAGGAGCTCGCGACTCGGGTCGCCGGACCACCAGGCTGCCGCGGACGCGAGGCTCTTCGCTCCGCTGTCGACCACGAGCTCCGGGACCGCGACGCCCTCCATCGGCGTCTCGTCGGCCACCGCCGCGGCACCGCGCTCGACGGCCTGCCGGATGTACTCGTGGCCGTCGACGCGCAGGCCGCGAACCGCCACGAACAGGTTGCCGGGCTCGACGCTCCGCGAGTCGTCGGCGATCCCGGTGAGCTCGGCCGTGTGGTCGCCTGTGACCGCGCGCAGCCGGCCCTCGGCACGGAGCCGGTCTACGAGCTCGCCCAGCGGCCGGTTCACCTGGCGCGGCCCGACGGACGAAGGCGGCGCTGGAGATTGGCGATGGTGCGGCCGGCCAGGTACCGCATCGGGCGTGCGACACGCTCGTGGGCTCCGGTCAGCTCGACCCACTCCGCGCCGAACGACTTCTTGTGCAGGTACAGGCCGTACGCGGGATCGCTGGGCTCCGGCTTGCTCCGGGCGCCTGCGAGGTCCGCGCCGTCGAGGTCCATCTCCGAACAGCCTTCGCGAATCGCCTGCTGGATGGCGCGCCAGCGCAGCAGGTGGAACGCCCCCGGGTGGGCGTCGCGGGTGCTGTCGAAGTCGGCCGAGAGGAATGTCGACAGCCGCTCGCCGTGGCGGTAGATGAGGAGTCCCGCAACCGGGGCGTCGCGCTTGTCGATCGCCTCGAGGTACAGCGACTGCCGCGCCGAGTACGAGGCATACGCCCAGTCGTTGAAGCGCTTGCGCGGCAGGATCTCGAACTGCCGGCGGCGCGCAGTCTCGACCAGCATCACGTGGAACTTGGCGAGCGCCCAGTCGAGGTCGCCTTCCGGCTTCGTGAAGCCATCGCCGACGGCCCCGCGCAGGACCGTCTTGTCCCAGCGAACGATCCGCAGCTCCGTCTCCGCCTTCCGGATGCGCTGGCGCGTCTGCTTCGACACGCGGGCGAGCGCCTGCTCCTCGTCCAGGTCCGGGCCGAGCGGGACGGACAGCCGGTGGCGTGACGGCTGGATCTCCTCGATGGGCTTGAACCCGATCTTCTCCAGCTCCGCGGCGTAGCCGGAGGACGCGAGCACCTGCGGGTCAGACGCGACGACGTCGACGCCCTTGTCGGTGAGGTAGCGGGTGGCGCCGTCGAGTCGCGCGGCAAGGGTCCGCGGATCGGTCGTCGGGACCGGGCCGCGCGACAGGTACGCGCTCCAGCCCTTGATCCGCGGCCACGGCTTGAGCAGCGCAAGCACGGCGGATCCGTCCGCGCCCATGAGGTAGCGCGGATGCCAGCCGGCCTGCTCGCGGTACGTCGCCCAGGCGCGCGACTGCAGCACATGGCCACCTGGCGGCTTGACCGTCAGGTCGTCCCAGGTCTCGATCTCCTCCGGGCGGGCCTCGCGGAACTCGATCAACGGCGGCGGCGAACGAGGTCGGTCACGATCGAGATCATGGTCGGAAGCTCCTTGATGCGCAACGCGAACGCGATGCCGACGTATGCCAAACCCGCAACGATGCTCGCCGAGCCGGCCTGCAGCAGCAGGAGCACCTTGGACGGCTCGCCCGGCAGCAGCCGCACGACCAGGACCGCGACGCCCGCGGCGATCGCGGCTGCGATGAGGGACCGCACCGCCACGCTGCCGATCCCTGCCAGGTCCAGGCCGGGCTCTCGCCGCTTCAGGATCACGAGGAGCACGATTGCCTCCGCCCACGCCGCGATGGCGATCGCGAGGCCGAGCGCCGGCAGACCGATCGGACCGACGAGGATCCACGCGAGCGATGTGTTGATGACGACGGCGAGGATCGCGGCCAGGACCGGCGTCCGGGTGTCGTGGCGGGCGTAGAAGGCCCGTGCCAGCACGCCGATCGATGCGTGCGCGCCAAGGCCGAGCAGGAACAGCTGGAGCGTGCTCGCGGTGAGCAGCACGGCCTCCGCATCCACCTTGCCGTAGCCGAGGAGCAGATCGACGACCTGCAGGCTGATCGCCATCCCGATCGCGGCGATCGGCAGCATCACGAACAGCAGGATGCGCATGGATCGTGCGATGAGGGCGAGGTACACGTCCGTCCGCCCGACGGCGACCTCGCGCGAGAGCGAGGGCAGGAGCACGATCCCGAGCGGGATCCCGATCACGCCGAGCGGGATCTGGAGCAGCGTGAACGCGTTCGTCCAGTCGGTCACCGCCCCGCTGCCGAAGCTCGAGGCGAGGGCGACCATCACCACGATCGTGATCTGGCTCGCCCCGAGCCCGAACACGCGCGGGACCATCAGGATGAGCGCGCGCCGTGCGGCGTCGTCGCCGAGGTCGATCTTCGGCGCGTAGCGGAAGCCCGCCTTGCGCAGCGACGGGACCTGGATCGCGAGGTGCCCGAAGGAGCCGGCAACCACGCCGATCGCGAGGCCCGTGACGCCCATCGTGGAGCTCAGGAACAGCGCGCCACCGATGATCGCGAGGTTGTAGACGATCGGCGCGACGGCGGTCGCCGCGAACCGGCGTTCGGCGTTCAGGGCGCTGGTCGCCACCGCGCCCAGCGCGAGCAGGATCGGCGCGAGAAGCATGAGCCGCGTCAGGTCGATGGTCTTCGCCAGGACGTCGGGCGGGAAGCCGGGCGCGATGAACGTGGGCACGAGCCACGGCGCGGTGATGAACGCCACGGCCGCGAGCGCCGCGAGGGCGACGAGCATCAGGTTCGCGATCGTGGACACGACCCGCCACGCGCGCTGGTCCTCGCCGGTCGCGAGCAGTCCGCCGACCATCGGAACGAGCGCGGACGCCACGGCCCCGGCAGCCACGAGCTGGTAGATCAGGTCCGGGATGCGGAATGCGGCGTTGAACGCGTCCAGCTCGTGCCCCGCACCGAACGTCGTCGTGACCAGCAGCACGCGCAGGTAGCCGAGGACGCGCGAGACCAGGTACGCGCTGGAGACGACCAGGCCCGCCTTCGCCAGCGAGCGCGCCGAGGTGCGCTCGGGCTCGGCGGGCGTCTCGTCCATGCCGTCGTCCAGCGCGGCCATGTCGGTCATGGCTTCGCGGCCGCCCCCGCCGCAGCTGCCTCCGCGGCCGCCCGCTCGCCTCGTGCGCGCGGATGCGCGTCGACGTACGCGGCACGGAGGCGCGCGGCCGACACGTGCGTGTAGACCTGCGTCGTGGCCAGGCTCTCGTGGCCGAGCAGCTCCTGGACCACGCGCAGGTCCGCGCCGCCGTCGAGCAGGTGCGTGGCGAAGGAATGGCGGAGCGTGTGCGGTGAAACCCCCTCCGGGAGGCCGGCGAGGCGGCACAGGCGGTCGATGCGGAAGCGGAGCCCGCGGACCCCGATCGGGGCGCCGTCGTGGTTCAGGAAGATCGCATCCGGCTCGCGGGTGTCCGGCGGCCGACGGGCGGCGAGCACGGGGCGCGCGGCGTCGAGATAGGTCTCGAGCGCCTCGACCGCCGGTCGACCCAGCAGCCCGATCCGCTCCTTGCGCCCCTTGCCGAGCACGCGGAGCTCCGCGCGACGAAGGTCCAGGTTGTCGAGGCGCGCGGCGGCCAGCTCGCTGATGCGCAGGCCGGCCGCATACGCAACCTCGACGATCGCGCGGTCGCGCATCGCGATCTCGAGGGCAACGGGCGAGGGGCGGCGCGCGGCCGGATCCCGAACCTCGGCGGCTGCCTCGTCCTCGTCGATGACCTTCAGCAGTCGCTCGATCTGGTCGATCTCGAGCACGCGCGGGAGGCGACGTGGCAACCGCGGCGTGGCGATCGAGCCCCACGGGTCCCCCGCCCCGAGGCCCGCACGCGCTGCGAACCGATGGAACGAACGGATCGCCGCGAGCCGCTGGCTCACCGACGTCTTCGCACCGGTGCCCACGAGGCGAGCGAGATATGCGCGCAGGTCCGTTCGGGATGGCGCTCGCCAGTCCGCGCCGCGCTCGGCGAGCCAGTCCAGGTATGCGCTCACCGTGCCGGCGTAGGAGCGGAGGGTGTGCTCGGAGGCGTCGCGGGCGCGGAGGCCGAGGAGGAATCGGTCCAGCGTGGCCGCGCCGTCGGCCGCCACCGGATCGGTCACGAGCCGACCGGGTCGGTCACGTGCCGGTGCGCGCTCGCGTGGTGCGCCCGGTGCGCCGCGGGGTGCGTGTGCTCGGGGATCGTCCCCCGGTGCGCGGGGCACCGCGTCGCCCCCCGCCTCCACGCCCGCCGGCACGGGCCTTCGGAGCGATCGCGTCCGGATCCGGCGGGCCCCCCGGCAGGCGGAGACCGGCGGCGTCGGCCGCGCCACCCTCCCCGCCAGGAACCTCGATCGCGGCGCCGCACTTCAGGCACAGGAACCCGTCGCCCTTCTTCGCGACCGGGCCCTCGTCCGTGTCGTGGAAGGCGCCGATCGGCTCGAAGTTCGTGGTGTAGTCGCACGTCGGGTAGTTGGAGCACCCGTAGAAGACGTTGCCGGTCCGGCGGGCGCGGCGGGCCAGGAGCTTCCCGTCCCCGTTCTTGGGGCAGGTGACCTCGAACGGCAGCTGCGCCGGCGGCTCCGGGCCTTCGCGCTTGATGTAGTCGCAGTCCGGGTAACGATTGCAGCCCACGAACGGCCCGAACCGCCCCGACTTCCCGACCAGCTGCCCGATCTCGCACTTCGGGCACGGCTCGCCTTCGCCGGGCTGCGGCGCTCCCGAGGGCATGTCGCCCGGCAGCGGCCGCGACTCCTTGTGCTCCGGGTACTTGGAGCAGGCGAGGAACTGGCCGTTCCGCCCGAGGCGGATGACCATCGGGTGGCCCTCGGAGCAGACCTCGTCGGTTGCCTGCGTCGCGACGTCGGCTCGCTTGACGTTCTTGCGGACCCAGTCGACCTGCTGCTGGAGCGGCGGATAGAACGCCTCGAGCATCGGCACCCAGGCGCGATTTCCGCCGGCGACCTCATCGAGGTCGTCCTCCATCTTCGCGGTGAACTCCGTGTTCACGTAGTCCTTGAAATACTCGACGAGGAAGTCGGTCGCGATGTTGGCGACGGCCTCGGGGCGCAGCCGGCGCTCTTCGACCCGGACGTACCCGCGATCGACGATCGTCGAGATCGTGGC
>DATAIB010000288.1:0-2048 GCA_036262855.1 Candidatus Limnocylindrales bacterium | reverse complement strand
CCCCCACCCCCATGTGAATTTAGAGCGGATCGGTTGACGGGCTATGCGTCGCCCGGCCCCTTGCAGGCGATCAGCTCGGGCTTGCTGTACGTGGTCCAGTCCTGGATCGTCAGGCCAAGCGGCCAGGTCTTCGGAAGCGATGCGTCCGCTGCCGCGGTGAGCTTCGCCTTGCCGGCCGCGTCCTCGTTGCTCCAGAGCTCGGGCGTGACGTGGACCGTCGTGCTCGAGGGCTTCTGGCCCGACAGGATCTGCAGGGCAAGCGTGACGCCCGCACCACCGATCGAGGCGGGGTTCGTGACGGCAGCACCCACCAGCCCGGGCTCGTTGAGGAGCTGGGTGACAAAGCCTGCGTTGTCGGCGCCGACGATCGGCACGTACGGATGGTTCGCGGCCTTCAGCGCGTCGACGATGTTCGAGTCAACGCCGGAGGTCCAGATGCCATCGAACTTCGTTCCGGCGCTCATCACGTCGTTGATCTGCTGGGTGGCCGTTGCCGGATCCCACTTCGTGACCGTGGTCGCCGCGATGGTGATGCCGGGATGCTCCTTGAGCGCCCGCTGGAAGCCCTTGTCACGGTCGGTGTCGGCAGGATGCCCGGCGATGCCGCGCATGTAGACGACTGCACCCTTGTCGCCCATGGCCTTGAACAGCCACGTGGCGCCCAGGTAGGCGTACTGCTCCTGGTCGTTCGAGAGGTTGTAGGCGCCCGGCGCCGTCACCGACGCGTCCACCGCGATGACGGTGATGCCCGCAGCGATGGCCTCCGCGATGCCCGGGTTCAGGGCGTCGGGACCGGACGGGTTGATGATGATCGCGTTCACGCCCTGCGCGATCAGGGTCCGGATGTCGGCGAGCTGGCCCGGGGCATCCGTGTCGCGATGGATGATCGTGACCTTGGAGACGTTCCCGGCCTTCAGGGCCTGGGCCTTGGCGGAGCACAGCATCGCTTCGCGCCAGCCGTTGCCGACGCCGCCCGCATTCGAGAATCCGATCGTGTACTTGCCGCCGCCCGCAGCCGCCGTCGCGCCGGTGGAACTCCCGGGCGTCGTGGTGCAGGCGCCGACGATGGCGGCGACCGCTGCAGCGGCCATGAGGCCGCGGATCAAACCGACTCGTTTCATTGGTTCTTCACTCCTCCTATGCCCGACGCGCGTTGTCGTCGGCGCTCCGTGCTCGCTCGTTCACGTGATCGCTCGTCAGGCACCTCCTCGATCGCGACCCGCACGACCTGTCAAAGGGACTCCCACCGCCCACTCCGCATGGAGCGATACGCGGCGTCGAGAATCTTGTTGACGATCAAGCCGTCCTCGAACGTCTCCCGCGGGGGACGCCCGTCGCGAAACGCCTCCACGACGTCCGACATCATGGCGTCGTGGCCGTGGACGTACGTCTCGTTCGGCGTCGGGAAGACCCAGCCGGTATCGGCATCCGCCTTCTCGCCGAGATACCCGGCCGACCGCTCGATGAAGCCGCGCAGCGTCCCGACGCTCATGTCCTGGATCAGGCGACCAGCGTCGCCGTACGCCTCGAAGCGGCCTTCCAGCCCGCCCTTCGACGACCACGAGACGTCCATCGTCGCGGCACGGCCATCCTCGAACCGCATGATCATCATGGCGTTGTCCTCGCCGGCAGTTCGGTCCCGGTGGACGAGCGTGTCGCCCCACGCAAAGACCTCGCGGACGGCGAGGTCCTTGCCGAACAGGTAGCGAGCGCACTCGGCGCCGTGCGAGGCCATGTCAAGCAGCGCGCCACCGCCGGCCAGCTCGGCATCCCAGAAATGGGCGGCGTGCGGCCCGCTGTGACCCTCGCGCGCCCGGAAGGTCGTCAGCCGACCGATCGCGCCCGCGTCGATCATCTCCTTCATGCGCATCACTTCGGCGTTGAACATGACGTTCTCGAGATAGGCATGGAACACGCCCGCGCGCGTGACCGCGTCGAGCATCTGCGAGGCCTCCGTGGCATTCCGGCCGAGCGGCTTGGTGCAGGCCACCGCCTTCCCGTGCGCAGCAGCGGACTGCACCGCCTCCAGGTGGAGCTGGTTCGGGAGC
>DATAIB010000287.1:0-6989 GCA_036262855.1 Candidatus Limnocylindrales bacterium | reverse complement strand
GCGTCGGGCCGTGTCGCTGATCGCGGTGTTGAACCCGACCACGATCGCGTTCGATGCCGAGGCGAGCAGGATGTCGTTGTCGCTGATCTCGCCCGCGCCCTCGTACAGGACGTTGAGCTTGACCTCGTCCGTCTTGAGCTGGCCGAGTGCGTGCGTGATCGCGCCCAGCGAGCCGGACACGTCCGCCTTGAGGACGATCCGGAGCTCCTTGGCCTGGCCGGCCTGGATCTGCCGGTAGAGGTCCTCCAGGGTGGCGCGACCGCCGCCCTCACCACCCTTCGCGGCGAGCTCTGCCTTGCGGGCCTCGACCGCCGTTCGGGCCGCCTTCTCGTCGGCGACGACGCGGAGGATGTCGCCGGCCTCGGGTACCTCGGACAGGCCGAGGATGACCGCCGGCGTCGCCGGGCCGGCCTTCTTCATGCGCTTGCCGTGCTCGTCCTCGAGCGCGCGGACGCGGCCGAAGGTCTCGCCCACGACGATCACGTCGCCGACGTTGAGTGTGCCGGTCTGGACCAGCACCGTGCCGATGGCGCCGCGCGACTTGTCCATCCGCGCCTCGACGATCGTGCCGATCGCGGAGCGGTTCGGGTTCGCCTTCAGCTCCTGGAGGTCGGCAACGAGCAGCACCATGTCGACGAGGTCGTCCAGCCCCACGCCGGTCTTCGCCGACACCGGGACCATCGGCGTGTCGCCGCCGTATTCCTCGATGACGATGCCGGCCTCGGTCAGCTCCGTCTTCACCCGGTCCGGGTTCGAATCCGGCTTGTCGATCTTGTTGAGCGCGATGATGATCGGCACCTTGGCCGCCTTGGCGTGGCCGATCGCCTCGAGGGTCTGGGGCATGACGCCGTCGTCCGCCGCGACCACGACGACCGCGATGTCGGTCACCTTGGCGCCGCGGGCGCGCATCGCGGTGAACGCCTCATGGCCCGGGGTGTCAAGGAACACGACGCGGCGGTCGCCGCGGGTCACGTCGCTCGCGCCGATGTGCTGGGTGATGCCGCCCCGTTCCCCGGCCGCGACCGTGGTCGAGCGGATGGCGTCGAGGAGGCTCGTCTTGCCGTGGTCGACGTGGCCCATGACGGTCACGATCGGTGCGCGATCGACGAGGTTCGCGGTGTCCTCTTCGGTGAAGAGCTCTTCCTTCGTGGCGGCCGCGGGACGTGCCTCTTCGCCGTCCTCCCCGGTTCCCGGGGTGCCGGCAAGCTGCGGCTCCGCGACTTCGTAGCCGAGCTCGCTCGCGACGAGCGACGCGGTGTCGCGGTCGATGAGCTGGTTGATCGTCGCGAAGATGCCGCTCTTGATCAGCTCGCGGATGACGTCGGCGACGTTGACGCCGAGCAGCTCGCCGAGCTCCTTGACGGTGATCGTCGCGGGCAGCTCCACGGCGCCTCGCTCGCGCGGATCGGCGACCTGGACCGCGGTGTTGCCGAACGCGCCGTCGCGACGCGGGGGCTTGCGGGGTCCGCGCCGGCCGCGGGTGCCACTTCGACTACGGGCCATGGATCACCTCGCGAAGGTCATCGGCCAGCGTCGCGGGGAGCGTCGCCTCGAGGGCGTGCGCCAGTCCACCGCGGCCCGTGGCCGTGGAAATACAGCTCTCGTCTCGGCAGACGTACGCGCCGCGCCCGTTTGCGCGACCCGAGGCGTCATAGCCGACGGTTCCGTCGGGTGCGCGGACGACCCGGAGCAGGTCGCGCTTGTCGCGACTCGTCCGGCACGCCACGCAGGTTCGTGCAGGCGCCGCTCGACGCTCGAGCGTTGCCGCGGCCGCGCCTACGACGACACCTCGTCAGAGGCGTCGGTATCTGCGTCGGCCTTCTTCTTGCGCGGCTTCTTCGCCGGCGCCGCTGCGACGGCGACGAGCTCCTTCTCGGGCTCGGCCTCGGCCTCGACGTCCATCTCGGCGGGCTCCACCTCGGGCGCGGCCGCAGCCGGCTCCGACTCCTTCGACGCGGCGGCCTTGGCCTCGGCCACGGACACGTCGCTCCGGATGTCGATCCGCCAGCCGGTCAGGCGAGCGGCGAGGCGCGCGTTCTGGCCCTCACGGCCGATCGCCAGCGAGAGCATGCGCTCCGGCACCGTGACGTTGGCGATGCGGTGCTCCTGGTCGATATCGACCGAGATCACCTGCGCCGGCGACAGCGCGTTCGCGACGAACGTGCCGGCGTCGTCGTTCCACGGGATGACATCGATCTTCTCGCCACCGAGCTCGGCGACGACCGCCTGCACGCGCGCGCCGCGCTGCCCGACCGTTGCACCGACGGGGTCCAGCCCGTCCTGGCGCGACCCGACCGCGACCTTCGAACGAGAGCCGGCCTCGCGTGCGATCGCCCGGATCTCGACGGTCCCGTTGTGGATCTCCGGAACCTCCATCTCGAACAGGCGCTTGAGGAAGCCCTTGTGCGTCCGGCTCACGAAGAGCGCCGGCCCACGTGGCGTGCGGCGAACCTCGAGGACGTACGCCTTGACGTTCTGGCCGATGCGGTAGTGCTCGAGCGGGCTCTGCTCGGTCGTGGCGAGGACGGCTTCGACGCCCTTGCCCATGTCCAGGATCATCGCCCGCGGCTCGACGCGATTGACGGTGCCGGTGACGAGCTCCCCTTCCTTGTCGGCGAACTGATCGAACACGGCGTCGCGCTCCGCCTCGCGAAGGCGCTGCAGCACGACCTGCTTCGCGGTCTGCGCCCCGATGCGCCCGAAGGTGTCGCCGTCGAGCTCCTCGATCTCCACGAGCTCGCCCGGGATGGCGTCGGGCTTATGGGTCTTCGCCTCTTCGAGGGTGAAGTGGGTCAGCTGCTGCTCTTCCTCGATCGGCTCGTTGGTGGCAATGCGGGCGCGATAGACCCGGATGCGGCCGCTGTCGGCGTCGATCTGGACGTGGATGTCCTCTTCGTCGGCGACGCGCCGGTAGGCGGCGGCAATCGCGTCCTCGACCGTGCGGATGAGCTGCTCGCGGGAGACCTGCTTCTCGGCGTTGAGCTGCAGGAGTGCGCCGATGAAGTCACGGCTCATGGCGTCAGTCCTCCTCCTGTGCTCCCGGATCTGGCTTGGTCAAATCCCCTTCGCCGCCGAAAAAAAACGTGGGGGTCACCCACGTCGTCAGGCGGCCATCTGTAGCTTCGGGGAGTATACACCCGGACCCGTGGATCGTCGAAAGCCCGGCGCGATCGGAGCCCTACTCGAGGCCTCGAGTCAGGAGGTGGCGACCGGCTCCCTGCCGTACCGGCGGTCCACGTAGCCGTCGAGGATGTCGGTGAACTCGTCGACGATGCGATCGCCGCGGAGGGTGCGGTCCAGCCTGCCGTCGATGAACACCGGCGCCACCGGCTCCTCGAACGTGCCGGGCAGCGAGATCCCGATGTCGGCATGCTTGGACTCGCCGGGGCCGTTCACGACGCAGCCCATGACCGCGACGGCCATGTCCTCCACGCCCGGGTATTGCGCCTTCCACTCCGGCATGCGCTCGCGCAGATGGGCCTGGATGCGCTCCGCCATCTCCTGGAAGAACGTCGAGGTCGTGCGGCCGCAGCCCGGGCATGCGCTCACCTGCGGCAGGAAGCTCCGCATGCCGAGCGACTGGAGCACCTGCTGCGCGACCCGGACCTCCTCCTCGCGCTCGCCACCGGGTGCGGGCGTCAGGGAGACACGGATCGTGTCGCCGATCCCCTCCTCCAGCAGGATCGAGAGGCCGGCCGTCGATGCGACGATGCCCTTCATGCCCATCCCGGCCTCCGTCAGGCCCAGGTGGAGCGGGTAATCACATCGCGAGGCGAGGTTCCGGTACACGTCGACGAGGTCGCGCACGTTCGAGACCTTCGCCGAGATGATGATCCGGTCGTGTCCGAGGCCGGTCTCCTCGGCGAGCTCGGCCGACCGGAGCGCGGACTGCAGCATCGCCTCGATCATCACGTCGCGGCTCTCGCGCGGCTCCGCGGACGCCGCGTTCGCGTTCATCAGGTCCGTCAGCAGGGCCTGGTCGAGCGAGCCCCAGTTGACGCCGATGCGGACCGGCTTGTCGTTCTCGATGGCGACGCGGACGATGGTCTGGAAGTTCTCGTCGTGGCGCTTCGCGCCCACGTTGCCTGGGTTGATCCGGTACTTCGCCAGCGCCCGTGCCATCTCCGGGTACTCGACCAGCAGCTGGTGACCGTTGTAGTGGAAGTCGCCGATGACCGGCACGCCCACGCCGAGGTCACGCAGCTTGCGGACCATCTCGGGCACCGCGGCGGCCGCGGCATCGTTGTTGACGGTGACCCGCACGAGCTCGGAGCCGGCGTGGGCGAGGCGGGCGACCTGGATCGCGGTGCCATCCGCGTCAGCCGTATCGGTGTTCGTCATCGACTGGACGACCACCGGGTGGCCGCTGCCGACGGGAATGCCGCCGACGTCGACGGTGACGGTCTTGCGGCGCGCCGGGTTCATCTCGCGGGCCTCATCTCGAGGCGTCAGCGCTGGCCGAGGTTCGCGATGTCGAAGCCCGAGATCCAGAACACGAACGCGAGCAGGAAGACGAACCCCACGGCGTAGGTCAGGCGCTCCGCACGGAGGCTGACGCGGGCCCCGAACAGCCGCTTGAGGATCAGCATCGCCATGCGGCCGCCATCGAGCGGCGGGAACGGCAGGATGTTCACCACTGCGAGGTTGATCGACAGCACGCCGGCAACGAAGAGCAGCACGATCGGGCCGACGCCGAGCAGCACGTCGGCGAGCGTGACCGCGATCCCGATCGGACCGGCGGCGGGCGGCTGCGCCGTCGGGTCCTTGATGAATCCGTTGACGAGGTCGCCGAGGCCGGTGAGGATCAGGCCACCCCAGCGGCCGACGGACGTGGCGGCGATCCCGACGGACGACACCGGGTCGTGGCCGACGTATGCGTACGTCTGCGAGCCGAGGTGCACGCCGAGGGCGCCGCGCGTGGCCGAGAGCTCCGCCGCCGGACGCAGCGTCGCCTGGACCTGCTCCTCGGAGCCGTCCGGGTGGCGGACGCTGAGCGTGATGGTCTCGCCGGCGTGGCTTCGCAGCACATCGCCGAACGAGCTGCCACTGAGCATCTCGATCCGGTCGCCGTTGATCGCGTACAGCTCGTCGCCGCTCACCAGCCCGACGGCCGCCGCGGGTGACCCGGCCTCGACCGTGTCGATCCTGGTCCCCACGGTCGGCGTTGCCAGCCACGCGATGACGAAGAAGATCACGAACGCCAGGACCACGTTCATGACCACGCCCGCGACGAGGATCGCGAGGCGAACGCGCAGTGGCTTGGCCGAGAACGAGCGCTCGTCCGATTCGTCGCCGTCCTCGCCGTCCATCCGGACGAAGCCGCCGATCGGAAGCCAGTTCAGCGTGAGCAGCGTCTCGCCCTTCGACCGGAGCACCTTCGCCCGCGGCGGGAAGCCGAACCCGAACTCGAGGACGCGGACGTCGAACGCGCGGGCGGTGAGGTAGTGCCCGAGCTCGTGCATGACGACGATCCCGCCGAGCACGACGATGAACAGGACGATCGCCAGCAGGGAGAAGAGCACGCCCTCCATCAGGCGCTCGCTCCCGCCGGCGCGGCGAATGCCGCCCGGACCTCGCGGTCGAGCGCGACGAGCCCATCGAGATCGGGGTCCGGGCCGCCGGACGACCCGAAGCGCTCGATCGCCTGGTCCAGCAGGCGCGGGATGCCCATGAAGTCGAGGGAGCCTTCGAGGAAGCGGGCGACCGCCACGTCATCCGCGGCAATGAGGGCGGCGGTGGCCCGCGGGCCCAGCTCACCGGCTTCGCGGGCGATCCGCAGCGCCGGGAAGCGCTCGAGATCGGGCGCCCGGAAGTCGAGCCGCGCGATGCTCACGAGATCGGGCGCGGCGGCCGGCGAGGGACGCCGGTCGGGGTAGGTGAGCGCGTATTGGATCGGGAGTCGCATGTCGGGCGTGCCCAGCTGTGCTTTCAGGGAGCCGTCGACGAACTGGACGGCGGAGTGCACGACGGACTGCGGATGGATCACGACGTCGATGCGCTCGTACCCGACATCGTAAAGCCAGTGCGCCTCGATGACCTCCAGGCCCTTGTTCGCGAGGGTCGCCGAGTCGATCGTGATCTTGGCGCCCATCGACCAGGTGGGGTGCCGCAGGGCTCGCTCGGGCGTGATCGCGGCGAAGTCCGCGGCCGGGAGGTCGAGGAACGGCCCGCCCGAAGCGGTCAGGAGCAGCCGGTCCACTCGCGCCAGCGATTCGCCAACGAGGCTCTGCCAGATCGCCGAGTGCTCCGAGTCGATCGGCCGAAGCCAGCCGAGCGGACTCGCCAGCGCGTCGGCGGGGTCCGTGGCCGCGCGCTGGGCCGCGAGGGCGCGGGCGCGCGGCATCACGAGGTGCCCGCCGGCGACGAGCGTCTCCTTGTTCGCCGTGGCGACGATCTTGCCGGCATCGAGCGCCGCCAGCACCGGTCGCAGGCTGACAACGCCGCCGGTGCCCACCACCACGATGTCGACATCGTCGCGCGTCGCGAGCTCGATGAGCGCGTCCTCGCCGACCAGCACGGCGGTGCCGCTGGGGAGGCCATCCAACGCCCGCGCGGCGGCGGGCTCGGTCATGGCAACCGCGAGCGGCCGGTGCTCCCGTGCCTGTTCCGCGAGCATGGAGGCGCTCCGGCCGGCGGCGAGCGCGACGACACGAAACGCGGGGTCACCCGCCAGGACGTCGAGAGACTGCCGGCCGATCGAGCCGGTGGAACCGAGCAAGGCGACGCCTCGGGGGCGGTCCGCGCCGCGTCCCTCGCCGCCCACGCTCCCCCGCCCCGGGTCAGTGGAGGATGCTGACGACATAGAAGTACGCGACGGGCGCGGCGAAGAGGAACGAATCGACCCGATCGAGGATGCCGCCGTGGCCCGGGATGAGGGTGCCGGATTCCTTCGCGCCGGCCGCACGCTTGAGCATGGATTCCGCGAGATCGCCGGCCTGCGCGGCCGCCCCAACGAGCACGCCCATGAGGAGCCCGGCCGGCCAAGACCG
>DATAIB010000286.1:0-3841 GCA_036262855.1 Candidatus Limnocylindrales bacterium | reverse complement strand
GTCCTCCGTGAACTGCGTGCCTTCGGTACGTGCCGCCTCGTGGGCCGCGAGCAGCTTCGCGCGATCGAACTTCTGGGGCAGCTGCACGTTCACCAGCTCGTCGCGATCGAGCAGCCCCTCGACGTACTCGTGGCCGCGCAGGACCGTGAACGAGATCGGGATGCCGAACATCGCGTTCTCGTCCGGCGCCGCGAGCAGCTCGCGGAACTCCTGTGCCGTGACGAGCGGGCGGACGGCCTCGTGGATCACCACGGAATCCATGGCGTCGAGCGCGAGCAGCCCGTTGTAGACGGACTCCTGGCGCGTGCCGCCGCCCACGATGCACCGGAACTTCGCCCCGAACCCGTGGTTGGCCAGCAGCTGCTGCGTCTCCTCGAGGTGCGCCTCGGGACAGGTGATGACGACCTGCTCGATCTCACGGATCGCCCGTGCCTTCTCGAGCACGTGGACGATCAGCGGCTTGCCACCGAGGAGCAGGAACTGCTTGGGGAACGGGCGGCCGATGCGGCGGCCGATCCCGCCCGCGAGCACCACCATGCCGAACGTCATGCGTCCCTCCACCAGCAGTCGGCGCAAGGGTACCGGCCCGCAGCCGGTATCATCGCCAGCCGACCCACGCCCCCTTCGTCGGAGGCCCCCAATCCCCACCATCAGAACGCGAGCGCGCGCCACCGCGACCTCGGTTGAGACGCGCTCGCGCGCGGCGCGGAGGGAGCGCCGCCGGCGGATCCTGCGGCTCCGAATCGCCCTCGTCCGCATGGGCTTCGCGCTCGGGCGGCGCCTCCCGCTGCAGCGGCAGGTCGTGCTCGCGTCCACCGCTGCCACGGCTCCCACCGGCAACCTCGCGTTCATCCGCGCCGAGCTGGAGCGGCGCGATCCGCCCATCCCGTACCGGGTCCTGATGTCGCGACCCCCGTCCGGCTGGAAGGGCGTGCCGGAGAACCTCATCTACAACGTCCGTGCCGGCTACCACCTCGGGCGCGCGAAGCTGTTCGTGGTCGACGACTACTACTTCCCGATCTACGTGATCACGCCCCGCGAGGGCACGACGATCGTCCAGACGTGGCACGCGTCCGGCGCGTTCAAGAAGATCGGCTGGAGCGTGCTCGACAAGACCTTCGGCGCGGACGAGCGCCTGGTCGAGAAGGTCGCGATCCACTCGAACTACACCATCTGCCTCATGGCATCGAAGGCGTCGGCGGTGCATTACGCCGAGGCGTTCCGCCAGCCGTTGGAGCGCTTCGTCACGGACATCGGCATGCCCCGGACCGACGTCCTGTTCGGCCCGGCGGTCCCGGACATCGAGGCCGCGGTCCGCGCCAAGTACCGGCTGCCGCCCGGGAAGCGGGTGGTCCTCTACGCACCGACGTTCCGCGGCGCGACGGTCCGCGAAGCGACCTCCCCGCACGACCTGGACTTCCGCGAGCTGTACCGGGTCCTTGGCGAGGACCACCTGATCCTGCTCAAGCTCCACCCGTTCGTGCGCGAGGCCCAGCCGATCCCGCCGGAGCTCCGCTCATTCGCCATCGATGCGTCGGACCACCCGGACATCCACGAGCTGATGCTCGTCAGCGACGTCCTCGTGACCGACTACTCCAGCGCGATCTTCGAGTTCTCGCTGCTGGGCCGCCCGATGGCGTTCTTCGCCCCGGACCAGGCGGACTACGTCGACGAGCGGGGCTTCTACTGGGACTACGGGACCGGCGTCCCGGGCCCCGTCTTCGAGACCACCGCGGAGCTCGCGCAGTGGCTCAGGGCCGGCGTCTGGGACCAGGCGCGGATCGATCGATTCCGCGCGGAGTCGTTCGAGGTGGCCGACGGCCACGCGACCGAGCGGTTCGTCGATCGGATCGTGCTCCCGGCGCTCGGCTGATCGTGCGCTACCATTCGGCCCCCGCCACCGCGCCAGGCGAGATCGGCGCGCCTCATCCCGAACAGGAAACCCCTTCCGAATGACGCTCCGAGCCAGGCCCGTCGCGCGGCGCAAGGGCCGCGCCGGCTGGGATTCCGGCGACCGCCGGAACAGCTTGATCAACCTGGGCTTCTTCCTTGCCATCGGCGTGTCCGTGCTCATCCTCGTCGGCTACGCCGCGTGGTCGTGGTATGACGACCACTACGGGGCGGCCGCGACCGTCGACGGCACGACGATCAACAAGGACCAGCTGCGCAACCGGATCAAGATCGAGCAGTTCGGCCTGGACTACATCGCCAGCCGGATCAACACGCTCATGGCGCAGGGCAAGATCGACAGCGCCACCGGTCAGCAGCAGCTCCAGCTCATCAGCCAGCGCCAGGACCAGATCGTCGGCATCACGCTCGAGCGGCTCATCGACAACCAGCTCCAGGGCAAGCTCGCCGGGGACAAGGGCATCACCGTGTCCGATGCGGAGATCGACCAGGAGCTCGCGAAGCGCGCGACCACGGATGAAGAGCGCCACGTCTGGATGATCGAGGTCGAGCCGGCGGCCGATGCCGTCACCGGCGAGGTCACGGACGAGGCCAAGCGGACAGCCCTGGGCGATGCGCAGCGCGCGCTCGCGCGGCTGAAGAACGGCGAATCGTGGGACGACGTGGCCAAGACCGTGTCGACCTCGGGGAACGCGCCGCAGGCCGGTGACATCGGCTGGGTGTCCAAGGACAGCGGCTACGACGAGCCGTTCATGAACGCCGTGTTCTCGACGGACGTCAACAAGCCGACCGATGTCATCACGGGCGACGACGGTGTCTACCGCATCGGCCGGTACACCGAGGTCGAGGCTGCCAGCGTCGACGGCACCTTCCAGGACCAGATCGAGGGCGCCGGGATTGCCCTGGCCGACTACCGCACCGCCGTCAAGGGCGACGTGCTGCGCAGCAAGCTGTCGGACCAGGTCGTCGCGGACCTGTCGGCGCCGGGCAAGCAGCGGCACGTGCTCGAGATCTTCCTGCCCACCCCGAACGCGTCGCAGGCGGGCGTCACCGAGGGCGGTGTGAAGGTCCGCCAGATCGTGTTCGCGCCGAACGACTCCACGGTCGACACGCCGCCGGACACCGATCCTGCGTGGGCGAAGGCGAAGGCCGATGCCGAGGCGGCATACAACGAGCTCAAGCTCCACCCGGAGAAGTTCGACGAGATGGCGCGGGCGATGTCCGACGAGCGGTCGGGCAAGCTGACCGGCGGCAAGCAGCCCTGGTACTACCCCGGCAGCACCGTCGACCCGACGTTCCGCCAGGCGATCCTCGACCCGAACCTCAAGCCGGGCGACCTCATCGCGCCGGTCAAGAGCACCTTCGCCTGGCACGTCATCCAGTTCATGCGCGGCACGGGCGACGGCGACAAGGCATTCCTGACGACGCTCAAGGGCACGCTCTCGAATGAAGCAGCGTTCCGGACGGCGGCGATCAACAACAGCGAGGGCAAGGAAGCCAAGGACGGCGGCGACCTCGGCTGGATCGCGAGCGGGCAGGAATCGGACACGATCGATGCCGCGATCTTTGCGACCGCGGTCGGCTCGGTGTCGGACGTCGTCAGCGTGAGCGACGGCACGAGCGAGGACGGGCAGTACCTGTTCATGGTCCTCGCCGAGGAGCAGCGCGACGCGACGCCGGAGCAGATCAAGATCTTCAAGTCCAACGGCTTCGACACGTGGTACACGCGCCAGAAGGCCGCGGCCAAGATCGACCGGTTCATCGTCTCCCAGTCCACGACCGGCTAGCGCCCGCCGGATGCTCGACGCCCTCGTCGCCGAGGCGCGTGCCCGCTGGGGCCTGGAGGTCTCGGCCGGGATCCAGGTCGTGCCGGCCGAGACCCTCGTGTCCGTGCCGATCGAGGCGTCGCGGCCGCTGCTGATCGTGCCGATGG
>DATAIB010000285.1:0-2114 GCA_036262855.1 Candidatus Limnocylindrales bacterium | reverse complement strand
CGCCCGTGCCACTTGCCTCCCGCGGGCAACCTGCTCGTCGGCCACGGGTGGAGGACAATTTGCTCGTGGGCGATGACACGAGGGTCGCGGCGCAGCGGCGCGGGACGGCCGTGGACACGGCGGAGCTCGAGCGCATCGACGCGTGGTGGCGCGCGGCGAACTACCTGTCCGTCGGCCAGATCTACCTGCTCGACAACCCGCTGCTGCGCGAGCCGCTCCGCGCGGACGAAGTCAAGCCGCGGCTGCTCGGCCACTGGGGGACGACGCCCGGGCTGAACCTGCTCTACGCGCACCTCAACCGCTGCATCCGCGAGCGCGACCTCGACATGCTGTGGATCACCGGCCCGGGGCACGGCGGGCCAGGGCTGGTGGCCAATGCCTACCTCGAGGGCACGTACTCCGAGGTCTATCCCAACATCACCCGGGACGCAGAAGGAATACGCCGCCTGTTCCGGCAGTTCAGCTTCCCGGGCGGCATCCCGAGCCACGACTCGCCGGAGCGGCCAGGCTCGATCCACGAGGGCGGCGAGCTCGGCTACTCGCTCATGCACGCCTTCGGTGCGGCGTTCGACAACCCGGGGCTGGTCGTGGCGTGCGTCATCGGCGACGGCGAGGCCGAGACCGGCCCGCTGGCCACGAGCTGGCACTCGAACAAGTTCCTCGACCCGGTCACCGATGGCGCCGTGCTGCCGATCCTGCACCTGAACGGCTGGAAGATCGCCAACCCGACGGTCCTGGCGCGCATCCCCGAAGCCGAGCTCGTGAGCCTGCTCGAGGGCTACGGGTATCGCGTCCTCACGGTCGCCGGCGACGATCCCGAGCAGGTGCATCGGGACCTCGCGGCCGCGCTGGACGACGCGCTCGACGACATCGCCGCGATCCAGGCCCGCGCCCGCTCGACGGCGGCGACGGACCCGGTCGCGGCCGCCCATCCGGATCGGCCGCGCTGGCCGATGCTCGTGCTGCGCACCCCGAAGGGCTGGACGGGCCCGGCCGAGGTGGACGGGCTGCCGGTCGAAGGCACGTGGCGTGCGCACCAGGTGCCGATGTCCGAGGTCCGTGGCAACGAGGGCCATCTCCGTCTCCTCGAGTCGTGGCTGCAGTCGTATCGACCAGACGAGCTGTTCGACGAGCGAGGCGCGCTCCGGGCCGAGATCGCCGCCGCGGCACCCGCCGGCGACCGCCGGATGAGCGCGAACCCGAAGGCGAACGGCGGGGTCGTCCTTCGCGACCTCCGGCTGCCGGACTTCCGCGACTATGCGGTGAAGGTCGAGCGACCGGGCGCAACCCTCGCGGAGGCGACACGGGTTGCCGGCACGTGGCTCCGCGACGTGATCCGCGCGAACCCGGAGACGTTCCGCGTGTTCGGGCCGGACGAGACCGCATCGAACCGGCTGACCCCCGTCCTCGAGGCGACGGACAAGGTCTGGCAGGCCGAGATCCTCCCGGTCGACGAGCACCTCGGGCCGCGCGGCCGCGTCATGGAGGTCCTGTCGGAGCACCTGTGCCAGGGCTGGCTCGAGGGCTACCTGCTGACGGGCCGCCACGGCCTGTTCAACTGCTACGAGGCGTTCATCCACATCGTCGACGCGATGCTCAACCAGCACGCGAAATGGCTCAAGGTCATCGATGACCTCGAATGGCGCGAACCGATCGCATCCCTCAACTACCTGCTCTCGAGCCACGTTTGGCGCCAGGACCACAACGGCTTCAGCCACCAGGACCCAGGCTTCATCGACCACGTCGTGAACAAGAAGGCGGAGGTCATCCGCGTCTACCTCCCGCCCGATGCCAACACGCTGCTGAGCGTCGTCGACCACTGCCTCCGGAGCCGCAACTACGTCAACGTGATCGTGGCCGGAAAGCAGCCCGCGCCCCAGTGGCTGTCGATGGACGACGCGGTCATCCACTGCACCCGCGGCGCCGGGATCTGGGAATGGGCGTCCACCTCCGGCGACGGGGAGCCCGATGTCGTGCTCGCCTGCGCCGGCGACGTGCCGACGCTCGAGACGCTTGCTGCCGCGGACCTGCTGCGGCGGCACCTGCCGGATCTCAAGGTCCGCGTCGTCAACGTCGTCGACCTGATGCGGCTCCAGCCACCGAGGGAGCACCCG
>DATAIB010000284.1:0-7836 GCA_036262855.1 Candidatus Limnocylindrales bacterium | reverse complement strand
CGACCAAGCCTGCCTGAGCCGCGTCGGCTCGGCGGTCAGCCGTCGAGCGCGGCGGCCTCCGCGCAGATCCCGACCACCCCGAGCGCCTCGAGGCGCCGGTAGTCATCCAGCTCACGAACCGTCCAGGTCGCAACCTTGAGGCCGGCGTCTGCGGCGCGCGCGACGCCGGCTTCATCGATTCCGCGGTGCTCTGCGGAGATGGCCTCGCAGCCGAGCGAGCGGGCGAGCTCGATCGTCTCCGGCGAGAGGTCGTACGCATTGAGCCACCGCAGCCAATCCGGCCGCTGGACGCGAAGCCAGGCCAGGATCGGCGCGTCGAACGACGAGACCGCGGCGTTGCGAAGCACGGATCTGCCGTCGTCATCGACCCGGCCGCGCTCGAGCTCCAGCGCATCGATCGCGCCCTGCACCGGCTCCTTGAGCTCGACGTCGAGGAACGGGTCGCACCCGATTGCCTTTAACACCTGGGCGAGGGTCGGGATCCCGTGCTCCGCCAGCTGCGCGGCGGTCAGCGTGGAGCAGCTGAGCGGCACGCGCTGGATCCGGGCCAGCGAGTCGTCGTGGAGCAGGACGGCCACGCTGTCGAAGGAGCTGCGGACATCGAACTCGAGACCGTCGCAGCCGGGGATCGCCAGCGCCGCCTGCATCGCGGCGAGCGAGTTCTCGGGCGCGACGCGCCAGTCGCCCCGGTGCGCGAGCCGGAGTGCGGTCATGACGCCTCTCCGCTCAACCGACGTGCAACCGGGCCGACAGCCCGAGGTGATCGGACGGGTACAGCGTTGCGTCATGGACAGCCGGGCGATCGAAGGCAAGGCGCGCGGACTCCACGGTGATCGCGCCGCGGACCCAGATGTAGTCCAGGCAGCCCGGGTCGCCGTCGAGGTCCATGCCCGGCGCCTTGATTCCGGACGGCCACGTGACGTCGGGCTCGCTGCCGTTGGCCTCGGCAAAGGCGGAGCGGAACCCGGCATCGACCATGCGCCGGTACGTCTCCTCCTCGGGTTCGGCGTTGAAGTCGCCGACGACCACCAGGGGCCACGTGATGTCCTCGAGCCAGCTCGTGAGCTTCGCCGTCTGCTGGGCGCGCATCTCCTCGTCGGGCACGAGGTGGTGCAGGTGCGTCACGACGAAGTCGAGCCGGCCGCTCGGGAGGGTGACCGGGACCCGCAGCGCGGAACGCGCCGAGCCGAGATCGAGGCGATCTCCGTCGTCCGCGCGCAGCGGCTCGCGAACGAGCACGGCATTCCCGTACTCCGGCCGGCCGGCCCAGCCGCGACGGGACTGGTAGCGCCCTTCCCCGGCGGCGCCGAGGATCCGATCCTGCTGGACCGCGAACACGACTTCCTGCATCCCGATCACGTCGGGCTGGAGCGCCGCGAAATCGGCCAGCAGGAGCGGGATCCGCTCCGGCCAGCGATCGGCGATGTTGCGCAGGTTCAGCGTCGCGACGTGCAGCGCGTCAGGCATGCGTGGCTCCCGTGGCTGCGGCTGGGGTTCGGGCGGCCGGCCCGGCCGCCGGAGTGGCATGGGGCGCGTCCGACACCGGCACGGTGAACGCGAATCGCGCTCCCCTGCCCTCTTCGGACTCCACCCGGATGGTGCCACCATGGCCCTCGACGATGTGCCGCGCGATCGCGAGGCCGAGGCCCGTGCCGCCGCCGGAGGTCCGCGTCCGATCTGCCTTGTAGAACCGCTCGAAGATCCGCGCCTGATCCGCTGCCGCGACGCCCGGTCCCTCGTCCGCGACGGAACCCTCCAGCATGCGTCGCTGGCCCCGGTGCACGCCGACGCGCACCTCCGTGCCGGACGGGCTGAACTTGACGGCGTTGTGCACGAGGTTCGCGAACACCTGGCCCAGGCGCGCAGCCTCGCCGCGGACCGGCGGCAGGCCGTCCTCGATGTCCACGCGCAGCGTCACGCCCTGGCGGTCCGCGAAGGTCCGCAGCCGCTCGGTCGATTCGGCGGCGACCTGGCCGAGGTCGACATCGTCGAGATGGAGCTGCCGCCCGCCGCTCTCGATCCGTGCGAGGTCCAGCAGCTCCGCGACCATCTGGGCGATGTTGCTGGTCTCGATCTCCAGCTTGCCGATGCGCTCGCGCATCTTCGGCGGCACCGGCGTTGGGCTGGCGACGGCCGCCTCGGCGTCGCGCGCCAGCGATTCAACGAGCAGCCCGATCGTCGTGATCGGCGTCCGCAGCTCGTGGGACAGGTTGTCGATGAACTCGGCGCGGATGCGCTGGAGGCGCCGGAGCTCGGCCACATCCTCGAGGACGAGCCAGACGCCCAGGATCGGCGAGCGCCGGGCGCGGACGACCAGCGTCGCGCCGGGCTTGTCCACCTCGCCCGGCTCGTCAGCGAGGGACACCTCGCCGCTCGCCCAGCCGCCCTCGCGCGCCTGGCGCGCAATGGCTTCGACGCGGTGATCGCCGAGGGCCTCGATCGCGGTCCGGCCGACCATCGAGCCGGCCTCGCGCCGGAGGAAGACGTGCGCCGCGGTGTTGGCGACCTCGACCCGGAGGTCGTCGGTCAGCCGGACGATCCCGACGCCCACGAGATCCGCGAGGTAGGCGAGGTCGCGCAGTCGCTGCTCGAGGCTGAACTCGGCGGCCTCTGCTCGCCGGCGCAGCCGTCGCAATCGGTCGGTCAGGTCGCCTTCGTCGGTACGCCGGCGGGCGGCCGCGCCGGGCTGCCCGGCCTCGCCCCGACCGGACGCCGAAGCTCCCTCGGCCTCGCGAAGCGCATCGTCGACGGCCTCGAGCGCGCGCCCGCGTGACCACGCGATCCCGAGCGCGACGGCGAGCACGATCGCCTGCAGGCCCACGAACGCGATGACGATGCCGTCCATCGACGGGATCGTCGCATACGAACATCAACGCTGATAGCCTGACCGGCGATGCGACTGAGCCTGATTCCGCGCGAAGAGCGGTTCTTCGACATGTTCCAGGAGGACGCCTCGAACGTCCTCGGCGCGGCCCGCCTGTTCGAGGCGATGCTCCGCTCCTACGACGCACCCGAAGAGCGGGCCCGCGAGATTCGCGACGCCGAGCACCGCGGCGACGAGATCAGCCACGCGATCGGGCGGAAGCTGGAATCGACGTTCGTCACGCCGTTCGATCGCGAGGACATCCACGCGCTCATCAGCGCCCTCGATGACGTGATCGACTTCATCGAGGAAGCCGCCGACACCTTCATCCTCTACCGGATCGACGCGCCCACCGCAGTGGCCGTCCAGCAGGCGACGATCATCGTGAAGCAGTGCGAGCAGCTCCAGGAAGCGCTGTCCAACCTGCGCGGCTTCGAAGGCCTCGACAAGTACTGGATCGAGGTCCATCGCCTCGAGAACGAGGGCGACCAGCTGGCGCGGAAGGCGATCGCGGATCTCTTCTCGGGCGGCGGCCACCCGATCGAAGTGATCAAGTGGAAGGACATCTACGCCCACCTCGAGGCGGCGATCGACAAGTGCGAGGACGTCGCCAACATCATCGAGCGGATCACGATCAAGCACGCCTGATCAGGCGGTTCGTGGCGAGATGTCACACGTTCACTCGGCCGCGCATGAGCATCGGGGTGGGCTGCTCCGCGCCATCGGGCTGAGCGTCGGGGTCCTCGTCGTGGAGCTCGTTGCGGGGCTCCTCTCCGGATCGGTGGCCCTCCTCGCCGATGCGGGCCATGTGTTCGCCGACGTCTCGGGCATGGCGCTCTCGGCAGTCGCGATCTCGATCGCCAACCGCCGGCCTTCGGCGGACCGGAGCTTCGGTCTGTACCGCGTCGAGATCCTGGCTGCCTGCGTGAACGCGATCCTGCTGCTCGGGATCGCTGCGTTCGTGATCCTGGAGGGTCTCTCCCGACTGCGCGAACCGGCCGATGTCCAGGCGCCCGTCATGATCGTGGTCGCGGCGGGTGCGCTGGCTGCGAACCTCTTCGCCCTGTGGTCGCTGCGCCGTGGGCAGGCGGCGAGCCTCACGATGCGCGCCGCGTATCTCGAAGTCCTCGGCGACGCGCTCGGCGCGCTGCTCGTGCTGATCGCCGGCGCGGTCGTCGCGGCGACCGGATTCCGCGGCGCCGATGGTCTCGCGGCCATCGCCATCGGGGCGCTGATCCTGCCCCGGACGTGGCGCCTGCTCCGCGACAGCATTGACGTGCTCCTCGAAGGGACGCCGCGCGACGTGGACATCACGGAGGTCCGGCGCCACATCCTCGAGGCACCGGGCGTGTCCGCGGTCCACGACCTGCATGCGTGGACGATCACGAGCGGCATGAACGTCGTGTCAGCGCACGTCGTCCTCGACCCCGAGGCGGACCCGGCGACGCTCATCGACCACCTCAGCGACTGCCTCGCCGGCGATTTCGACATCGACCATTCGACATTCCAGCTCGAGACCGCGGAGCACATGCTCTGGGAGGGTCGCGCTGAACGGGCCCAGCATTGATCCTTCGAGGCTCGGCCGCCGGCCGGGTCGCAACTGCCTGAAAGGAGGCACTTCCATGACCGATCGCCGCGCCGTTCCCGCCGACGAGGATCCCGTCTGCGGCATGACCGTCGACATCGAGCAGGCCCGCGCCAAGGGGCTCACCCTGGAGTTCGAGGGCCGTGAGTACGCGTTCTGCGGCAAGGGCTGCCTGCTCGAGTTCCGCGACGATCCCGACACCTTCCTCGACCCACGGCACGTGCCGATGATGTAGGCCGCTGCCCGGCACCACCGGGCCGGGTCCGCTAGGGCGTCGTCGCGGTCCGCGCGGGATCCGTGACCGCGATCACCACGAGGTCGTCGTTCAGCGGCTGACCGTCCTCCGCGGAGCCACGGCCGAGCTCGGCCTCGGCGTCGGCGGCGGGGAGGTTCAGCACGAAGCGGGCGCCCCCGCGCTTGCCCCGCCCGGCCACGATGGACCCGCCCATCGCCTCGGCGAGCCGGCGGCACACGAACAGCCCGATGCCGGCACCGGGCTTGAGCGCGGCGCCCGCCAACCGCTCATACAGCCCGAAAACGCGCTCGGCGTCCTCCTCCGGGATGCCGGGGCCATCGTCCTCGTAGTCGATCTCGACGAACTCGCCGCGCCGGACGATCTGGATCTCTGCGGTCGCGGCGTCGCCCGCGTACTTCACGGTGTTGCTCAGCAGGTTGCGCATGATCTGCTCGAGGTACGTGGGGTCGGCGATGACCGGCGCGACGTCGGCGGGTCCCGTGAGCGACACGTTGAGGTGCGGGTAGGTCTCCGCGACGCGGTTGAGCAGGCGCGAGATGACCCGGCGCGCCAGGATCGGCTCGGGGGATGCTTCGAGCCTGCCGCGCTCGAACCTCGAGAGCACGAGCAGGTCCTCGGTGAGTCGATGCAGGCGCTCCGCCTCCACGCCGACATCCCGGATGAGGGTGTCGCGCGTCTCCTCCGCGATCGGTCGCTGGAGCATCTGGGCGCTGCCGTAGATCGTGGTGATCGGCGTCCGGAGCTCATGGCTGAGCATCCCGAGGAACGCATCCCGCGCGGTCTCGCCTTCGAGCAGCTCCGTCACGTCGCGCAGGATCGCGATGCGGACGGGGACACCGGCGGCGTGGGTTCGCACTTCGACCGGCCGAAGGAAGTGCCCGGTCGCCGGGACGGCGAGGGTCGTTCGCGTCGCGTCCGCGCCCGGGAGCTCGGCCAGGACCTCGTCGATGGACCGGCCACGGACATCACCGAGCGCGGCGGTCGCCGCGCGATTGAGCGTCGAGATCCGCTCGGTCGAGTCGGCAACGAGCACTGGGTCTTCGATGGACTCGATGATCACCGACAGCTCCTCCGCGCGGCGGGTGATCTCGTCCACGAGGACCGCGGTATCAAGCGCGGCGCCGACTCGGCGGCCCAGGTCGAGCGTCGTCGCGACATCGTCGCCGGTGAACGACCGGCCGGACGTGGACATCACCACGGTCAGCACGCCGAACCGACGGCCCGTCGGCCCGATGACGGGCACCGAGATGAACGCCCGGATGGCGAGACGCTCCATCAGGTCGCGAAGCTCGCCTTCTGGGACGAGGTCGAGGAACCGCGGCGGCAGCTTGAGCATGATCTCGGGCTCGCCCGTGCGGAAGACGGCGGGCACGCCCATGGGCGCGTCCGGCTGGTACGGGTAGCGGCGCCGCAGCTCCTGGGCGAGCTCGGCCGTGGCCGCGGTCGGCGCGGCGATCTCCGCGTGGTCGAAGTTGCCGTTGGCATCGAACAGATCGATGGCGCACCAGTCAGCGAAGCTCGGGACGACCACGTTCGTGAGCGCCGCCAGGCTCGCGCCGCGATCAACCCGCTGGGACAGCAGCGTCGACACGTCCGCGACGAGCCGGGCCCGCTGCCGGCCGGCGACGGCAACCTTTCGCGACGTCTCGAAGCGGCCGCCGAGGACGCTCATGAGCACGCCGCCGGCAATGAAGAACGCGAGCCCGACGGTGTCCTCGACTTCCCACGTCCCTTCCGGCGCGAGCAGGAAGAAACCCCCGAGGATCGACGTGATCGCGGTGGCCGTCAGCCCGCCGACGAGCCCGGCGGCCATCGCCGCAGCGGCCACGGCAGGCCACGCCACGATGAACGGGTCGTGCCCCGTTGGCAGGCTCGCCGTGAGCGCCGCGCGGCCGACCACGCCGCCGATCCCCAGCAGGATGCCGAGCAACGCATCGCGCACGTGCGGCGCGACGTTCGTCCGAGCAGCCCGGGTGACGTCGTTCACGCGCGGACTGTACGGGCCCGCGGGCCTGCGTGGCGCGCGCTGCAATGACACTGCAACGTCAGGTCCGCGCCGCGGGGGACGTGTTACGTCGCTGTAATGTCCTTCGGTCGCCAAGCAACGTCTCCCTGCCCTTCCGTGGCGCCTCCCCGTACCCGATCATGGATGGGCATGCATCGGAGGCCCATGCCCCCTCACCTGTTCACCATCCCGAGCACGGACGAGGCATTCCGGAAGTTCGTCAACCGGACACACGAGCGGACGCAGCCCGCGTCGCCGGACGTCTTCGAGCGTCGCCTGCGGCACACCTATCCGCGTGCCCTCGTTCGGGAGCGCGGTCTCGCCGGCGAGGTTCCGTCGTGGTACGTCTACCGCGATGGGGCCTGGCGCGCCGCCGATGCGGAGGCGTGGTGGGATGAGCCCGCCACGCCCCGGGTCGAGGTCGACACGGATGGCTGGATCGTCGATTCCAACGCGATGGCCCGGGGCCTCCTCGCCGCCGATTCGCTCGACACCGAGCCACGCCATTTCACGGACTTCGCGGTGCCGGGGGCGGCGGACGATGCCGTGATGCTGTTCGACGTCATCCGATCGACAGGGACGTTCGACGCGACGGTGGTCCTCCAGCCGACGTCGGGTGATGCGATCGCGGTCGACCTCCGCGTCGCTCCCCGCGGCGAGCGCATGGCTGCCGCGTTCCGTCTGGCGAGTGGGATCGAGGTGCCGGTTCGGGAGCCCCGCGCCGGGCCTGATCGCGTGGAGTACGAGCCCCCAACGGACGTTGCGTTCCGCGCCTATGCCGAGCAGGCGATTGCCCGCATGCCCGACCCGACCCCGGACGGTCTGGCGCTGCGGCTGCGCCGCCTGTACCCGCACGCCCGCGTCACGGAAGCCGACGGCGCCTGGATCGCACGCCGGGACCACGAGGCCGACGGCAACGCAGGTGCGGCGTGGTGGGATGAACCGGGGCTGCCGTGCGTTCGCTACGACGCGATGGCGCTCATCCATGAAGCGAACGACGCCGCCGTCGCGTTCTTCGGACGGAACCTCGTCGGCCACCACTGGCAGGAGTTCGTCACGGCCGGATCCACCGGCGAGGTGGAGATCATGCTGGCGATCCTCGCCGAGGCTGGAGCCGCCGAGTCGCG
>DATAIB010000283.1:0-4402 GCA_036262855.1 Candidatus Limnocylindrales bacterium | reverse complement strand
TGGGCGCGACCTACGATCTCGACGGCGGCGCGCAGCTGTTCGGCGGCGCGGGCGCGGGGCTGCGCAAGGGCTTCGGCACGCCCGACTGGCGCGGGCTGGTGGGCGTGCGGCTCGGGTTCGGCGGCACCAGCGCGCCGTCGCGCCCGCGCGAGCTCGATCGCGACGGCGACGGCATCCTGGATGTCGCCGACAAGTGCCCCGATCAGGCCGAGGACAAGGACGGGTTCGAGGACGCGGACGGCTGCCCCGATCCCGACAACGACAAGGACGGCACCCCGGATGTGGCCGATGCCTGCCCGATGGATGCAGGGCCTGCCGAGAACAAGGGCTGCCCGGACACCGACAAGGACGGCGACGGTATCGTCGACCGGCTCGACAAGTGCCCCACCGAGCAGGGGCTCGCCAAGAACGCGGGGTGTCCGGACGTCTCGATCGGCGATGGCCGCCTCGACATCATCGAGAGCGTCTATTTCAAGACCGATCGCGCCGAGATCGAGCCGCGCTCGTTTGATCTGCTCGACAAGGTCGCTGCGGTCCTCGCGTCGCACGCCAAGCTGACGATCCAGGTCGAGGGCCACACCGACAGCCAGGGCGACGACGCGTACAACAAGAAGCTGTCGCAGCGCCGCACCGAGGCCGTGGTCGCGTACCTGGTGAAGAAGGGGATCGCCAAATCCCGGCTGGTCGCGAAGGGCTTCGGCGAGGAGAAGCCGATCGCCGACAACCACACGGCCGAGGGCCGCGCCCAGAACCGGCGGGTGGTGTTCACGATCCTCGGGGGCGGGGACGACGTGAAGACCCGCGTGCAGGGCGCCGGCGACGACACCAAGTAGGTATCCGGTCGTAATCCCATAGGTTCCTGGATCGAAAAAAACGACGAGCGCACCGATCCGGAACCGACCAGGTCGCACTACAGGGCTGGAACCAAGACGCGCTTCCGAACTCGCTCGATTCGCCGCCTGAGGGGTCAGGCCACGCGGATGCGGAGCTGAGCAACGGGGCCGCTTGCTCCAGGAGTGACCATGAAGTGTTTCGGTATCCTCATTCAGCGAATCATTGTGTTTGGAATTGCATGTTTGGGAGCTGGTCTGCTGGGGATGGGAGGGGGGTGCCTCGGCGTGGAAGGCGAGGGCAGCGGCGAGGGCACGCCGGTGTCGTCGGCGACCTCCGCGTTGACGCGCACGTTCGCGACGGGAGCTCTGATCATCCCGCTCGACACGACGTCGCAGGATAACGGCGCGCTGCGCGCCTACGGGCTCGTCTACAAGCTCTTGAGCAACAACGTCCCGGTGCAGTGGGCGATCCGGGCGGGCAAGCCGGACGACGGAAATGACCTGACGATCGCCGCACCGGCGGCGGTCAAGAACCTCGAGACCGGCGCCGCGGTGACGCTCCCGATCAGCTATCGCGGCGGTCCGTTCGTCATCGACGCCGCGGATCGCGCGGCCGCGCTGCCGATCGTCAACGCGTGGCTCGCGAGCGACACGGTCACCGTGGTCCACACCGTCACCGGGACGTTCACGGCCGACGTCGCGAAGACCTTGACCGCGGCGCCGCGGATCGCCGTGTTCAAGGACGGCTTCGAGGCGATCGAGGTCGGCAACCTGAACGCCGCGGGCATCCCCGACTCGACCGGCGCGGCATGGACGGCCACCTCGGTCGACGTCCTGTCCGAGGCCACGGTCGCCGGCCCGACGACCACCAGCCACGTCGACGGGGGGCTGTGGAACCTCGACGGCACCCCGAAGTACTGCAACCTGACCTCGATGCACTACAACGCCACGGCGGTGACCCCCGAGGTCGTGGCCGAGGTGCGCGGCTGGCTCAACGCCCAGCCCGGCAACCACGCGTTCATGCAGTGCCAGGCGACGGCGACGTTCGAGAACAACGCCAGCGGGCACTTCCTGACGACCGGGGGCATCGTCGATGACAACCCCAACGGGAACAACCCACCCACACCGCTGCAAAACAACTTCCCCGACGATCCGCTGACCCAGATCGACGGCGCGTTCAACGCCGACGCCGGCGCGGTCGACTCGATCGGCCTGGCGCCCGGCTCGAGCTTCGCGCCCGGCGTCCGCAGCCTGGTCAACGAGCAGGGCCAGCCGCTGACCAGCCGGATCATCTGGCTGAGCGGTCGGCTCGACGGCAACAACGCGAACGGCAAGATCACCTACCTGACCGGCCACGACTACTCGACCGCGCTGCCGCTGTCGGCCAACCCGCTCACCAACGGCGTCAAGGTCATGCTGGACGGCCTGTTCGAGACCGGTTGCGCCTCGTCGACCGGCGGCCAGCCGAACGTCACGCTGACCAAGACCGGCCCGGCGACCACGAGCGCAAGCCAGATCACCTACACGATCAGCTACGCCAACACCGGCAACGGCGTGGCGAACAACGTGACGATCACCGACGCGATCCCGGCGGGGACGACGTTCGTGAGCGCCACAGGCGGGGGCACCAGCACCGCCGGCACGGTGACCTGGCCGATCGGCAACCTCGCGATCGGCGCGATGGGCAGCGTGACGGTCACCGTCGGCGTTCTGGCCGATGGCTCGTATACCAACACCGCCGTGATCCGCTTCCAGGTCGGCGTGTCGACCAGGACGGTCACCAGCAACCCCGCGACCACCGTCCGTACCACGACGGCGCCTCCGGACACGACGATCACGATGAAGCCGACCAACCCGTCCGACGTGCGGTCGCCGACCTTCGACTTCACGTCCACCACGCCCGGCTCGACCTTCGAGTGCTCGCTCGACGGCAGCGCGTTCACGCCGTGCACGAACCTCGTCACCATCGGGCCGCTCGCGCTGGGCAGCCACACCTTCCAGGTTCGCGCGAAGGATCCTGCGGGCAACGTCGACCCGACGCCGGCGAGCTACACCTGGCGGGTCAACGACACGCCGGGCGCGGTGAACGACATGGCCTCGACCACGGAGGACATGCCCGTGACCATCCCGGTGCTTGGCAACGACACCGGGCTCGGCGATACGCCGGTCTCGGTCACGGCGACGGACCCGCCGCACGGCACCGTGATGATCAACGGCAACATGGTCGTGTATACGCCGGACCCCGACTACCACGGCCCGGACACGTTCAGCTACACGGTCACCGACAAGGACGGCCAGACCTCCACCGCGACGGTCAGCGTCTCGGTGACGGCGGTAAACGACGGGCCGAACGCGGTGGGCGATCAAGCCATGACCGACACGCAGCCGGTGAACATCGACGTGCTCGCCAACGACCATGACCTCGATGGCGACACGCTAGCGGTGACGGCGATGACCCCCCCGGGGCACGGCTCCGTGATGGTCAACCCCGACGGCACGTTGCGCTACACGCCGGATGCCGGGTTCATGGGCACCGACACGTTCAGCTACACGGTCAGCGACGGCCACGGCGGCACGTCCACCGCCACGGTGACGGTGACGGTTCGCGGTGGTGGCAGCGGCGGCGGTGATGACATGGACAGCGATGGCATCCCCGACCGGCTCGACAACTGCTCGACCGTGGCGAACCCCGACCAGGCCGACCGGGATCACGACGGGCTCGGCGACGCGTGCGACCCCGACAAGGACGGCGACGGCTTTGCGGACAACCTCGGCGTGTCTGGCGGTGGCTGTAGCACCGGCGGTGGTGGCCTCGGTCTCGGCGCGATCGCCGCGCTTGCGCTCGTCATCCGCCGCCGCCGCGGCGCCGCGGTCGTGGTCGCGATGCTCGCCGGAGCCGCGCTGCCGCACCTGGCCTCGGCGCAGGTGATGGAGCCCGCGAACTTCGGCGTCGAGCGGTTCCAGCTGTCGTCGGATCGCGACGGCCTGTTCGACGTCGAGTGGGGCGACGTTCGGGGCAACATGGCGGTCTCCGCGGCGCTGTGGGCCGGGTTCGCCAACGATCCGCTCGTGGTCTATCACGGCCAGCCCGGCGATCGCGTTGGGTCCCTGGTCGCCAACCGGGCGGGCGGCAGCCTCAGCGCGTCGATCTCGCCGAACCGCTGGCTGTCGCTCGGGTTCGACCTGCCGCTGGTGATCTACCAGGATCGCCCGTCGTCCAGCGTGATCGCGCCGATGGGGCTCGAGTCGCTGCGTAGCTTCGGCACCAGCAACCTGCGCGTGATCCCCAAGTTCGTGGTGCTCCACCAGGCGGACCGTGGCGTCAGCCTCGCGGTGATCCCCACGGTGATCTTGCCGACGCGCAGCACGAGCAACGCGTACTTCGACGATCGCGGCTTGGGCTTCGCGCCCGAGCTCGCGCTGTCGAAGCGCTGGACCGGCTGGCGCGCGGGCGTCGACGCCGGGTACCACGCGCGCAAGCGCGCGACGCTCGTGAACCAGGTCGTCGACGACGAGCTGTTCGCGCACGCCGGCGTCGGGTACCAGTTCGCGGATCGCGGCGGCCCGCC
>DATAIB010000282.1:0-12525 GCA_036262855.1 Candidatus Limnocylindrales bacterium | reverse complement strand
TGACGAGCGTGTCCAGGGGCATGTCAGGCGCTCCTCGGGGGCTGGGGGGATCCGTCGAGCGCCGGGCCCCAGCCCGGCGGGTCGGCAAGCAGGTTCGCGAGCGCGCCCTGATCCAGCCCGGCGCCGAGGCCGAGCGCGAGCGCGATCCGCGCCTTCGGCCCGGAGAGATGACCGGCGAGCAGCGCACCGGCGCGCAGCCAGGTGGCCCCGCCACCCGGGAACGCATACGCGCCGGACGCGGCGCCCGCGGCACACCGGGTCGTGAACGCCACGGTGATCCCGCGGGCCACGGCACGCCCCGCGGCCTCCATCAACGGCGGGTTGGTGTTCCCGGCGCCGGTCGCCTCGACCACGATGCCCGGCGGCTGCAGCGCGGCTGCGGCATCCAACAGGGCTCCATCCATTGCCACGTGGGCGGTGATCAGCGGGATGCCCTCCGCGGCACGCTCGGCCGCGACCTGGCGTCGCGCACCGCGGGGCCGCCACACCTCCACGCCCGACTCGCCGACCCGGCCGAGCGGGCCGGTATCGAGGCACTGGAACGTGTCGAGCGCGCTCGCGTGGGTCTTCGTCACGCCATCGGCGGGGTTGATCGTGCCGGCCAGCACGACGCAGACGCCGCTGCCGCGCAGTCGCGCCGAGGCAGCACACCGGACCGCGTTCCGGAGGTTGTCGGGGCCGTCATCGTTGGCGTCGGAGGCGGCACGCATTGCGCCGGTCACGATGACCGGCTTCGGCGAGTCGAGGACCAGATCCCAGAGGAACGCCGTCTCCTCGATGACGTCGGTGCCCTGCACCACGACGACGCCGTCGACCGCGGGGTCCGCGAGGCAGCGGCGCACGCTGGCGGCGATCTCGAACAGCTTGTCGAACGTGAAGTGGCTTGCCGGCGTCCGCCCGAGATCGACGAGCTCCAGCTCGGCGATGGCATCGATGCCCGGGGCGCGGGCCAGGATGGCGGCGCCATCGAGCGTCGGAACCTTGCCGCCTGCCTCGGCGTTCGCAACCATCGAGATCGTCCCGCCCGTGAACACCATCGCGACCCGGCTCACGGCGTCGGCCTCAACCTGCCCTCACAGGCCGTCGCCCTCGGGGCCGCCCTGCTCGGGCCCGTGCTCGTGGGGCTCGTGGCGCTTGTGCACCTCGCGGTGGGTGTGGCCGTGCGGGTCCCGCCAGCCCGGTGGGAGGTTCGCCCGCGTCGGGTCGAACTGGGAGCCGGGTGTGATCTCCGGGATGAGATCCGGGCCTTCGTCCGCCCGGATCGGGCCGCGGACCAGGATCGAGAACAGGCCCGCGACGACGACGACGCCGGCGATGGTCAGGATGACCGCGGTCGTGCCGACGAGGTCCGCGATCGGTCCGACCACGATGATCGGCAGGATGCTCGCGACCGAGATGAGCATGTTGAGCACGCCGAACACGCGGCCGCGGCCCTCGGCCGGGATGTCCTCCTGGAGCTGGACCTGCGCCGAGATGGCGACGATGCCGTAGCAGACCCCGGCCAGGAACGCGATCGCGATCGTGACCGACACGAGCGAGGTCAGGGAGCTGACGTCGACGAGGGGCAGGTGCTCCCCCACCCCGGTCAGGAGGCGCGAGAGCGGACCCGCGACGGTGAGGATGAGCAGCAGGATCCCGAGGAGCACGAGGCCGAGCTCGATCGCGCGCCGCCGGGCGATGTACTTGCCGTAGTTGTTGAGCAGCAGCACGCCCATCACGATCCCGATCCCGAGCGGCAGCACCACAACGATCAGGTCCTTCGGGCTGAGGCCGAGCGTGTCGCGGGCGAAGGACGGGCCGAGCACGGCCACCACGCCGATGAGCGAGGCCGAGATCCCGAGGTAGCCGAGCGACCAGGCGATCGTGCGGTTGTCGCGGATGATCGCGAGGCCCTCGCGCAGCTGCCCGAACACGCCGCCGACGGATTGCCCGGTCTCGCTCACGACGCCCGTGACGGCCCCGGTCACTGCCGAGATCGCGCCCTTCCCGGTGCGCGGCACCGGCGGGTCCTTCGGGAGCGTCAGGCAGAACACCGCGGCCAATCCGAACAGCACCGCGACGAAGATGATCAACGGCTCCGGGCTGCCGGCGATCGTGACGACGAGCGGCCCGAGGAGGGCATACCCGAGCGCGAACGCGCCGTTGAGGGTCAGCGTGAAGATGCCGTTCGCGGCGACGAGCTGGTCGCGCGGCACGAGCACCGGGATCATCGCCGCCTCTGCGGGCGCGAAGAACACGGTCAGGATCGAGAACATGGTGTTCAGGAGCAGGACCAGGCCCACGTCCCGGCCGACCGCGAAGATTCCCACGAGCACGGCGGCCCGCAGGATGTTCGTGATCACGAGGACGATCCGACGGTCGATCCGATCGACGTACACACCCGCGACCGCGGAGAAGAGCACGGACGGCACCAGGAACGTCAGGAACAGGCCGCTGACCGCGCTCGACAGGTCCGTCGCCTCGAGGACGACGACCGTGAGGCCGTACAGGACCATGTTGACGCCGATCTGCGTCGCCAGCTGGGAGAGCCAGAGGAGGAGGAACGGCCGGTTCCGCAGGACCGCAATGGCGGAACCCTGCGCCTGATCCTGTGCCTGGGGCGCGGAGTCGCTCACGCCTCCACGGCCGGGCGGGGCGCCACCGCGGCACTCATGGCTGGGTCACCACGGGACACGAACGCCGCGAGGCGCGATTCGAGCGTGCGGCGGTCCAGCATCACGTGCCGTCCGCAGCCCTGGCAGCGCAGCCCGATGTCGGCGCCGAGACGGTCGACCAGCCATTCGGTGGAACCGCAGGGATGGGTTCGCCGGAGCCTGACGACGTCGCCGAGGAGCAGCTCGAGCGCGGGCCGGGCGGACATCGGCGGGACTGTATCAAAGCTTCGGTGTCGCATCGGTCAGCGTGAGGTCCCGTTCCGTTGCAGGAAGGGTCATGGAATCGATCGGGGTGACCGTGATCTGCGCCAGGTCGTAGGTCGTCGTGACCTGGGCGATCACGCCGCCCGTGCGCGTCAGCGTCCCGGTGAGGATCTGTGGGCTGCCGATGGCCCGGATCTCGAACGTGGCGGCAATGGGGTGGTTCTCGACCGACAGCGCGGTCGGGGCGCCGGCGACGACGGTGCCCGTGACGACCCGCACGCCGTCGACCGCGATCGCCTCGGCGCCCGCATTCCGGAGCTCGTTCAGGAGGTCCTCGACGCCATCCCCACCGATCGGGCCCGTGATCAGGATCGAGATGCCCTGGCCGGTGACGGGGGTGAGCCCCGCCCAGGCACGGATGCGCGAGAGGTCGGACCCGAGCTCGCCGACCGTCGTCTGGCCCCGGTCATGCGCGTCCTTCAGCTTCTGCTCCTGCCGCGCGAGATCGCTGGCTTCGTCGCGGAGCCTGTCGTTGCCTGCGTTGAGGTTCGCGATCAGCTGGGTGAGCTCAGTCGACGACAGCGCGGACAGGCCGGGCACGCCTGCCTGGCCGCGGAGCTGCCCGATGGCCAGCACGCCGAGGATCGCGGCCACGACGGCGACGGCAAGGCGGCTCGCCGGGCGTGCTCGCGCACCGGGTACGGGTGCGACCGGCGTCGCGGAGCCCTGCGGCGTCGCGGGGCTCGTCACGGGGTCACGCTCTCGACGGGCGCGGCGTTGCGCAGGTTCACCGAGCCGGCGAAGGCCGGGATGTCGACCGAGTCCAGCTGCGCGACCGACAGCCGCAACCCTGCCGGCTCGACGCGACCCTGGACGAACTGCACGAAGCCCACCGATGCCCGAAGGCGGTCGTAGAGGTCCGCAGGCCCGATCGCCGTCACCTGGTACGGCGGCGAGACGTACGCGGAGTTCACGAGGATCGAGCCGCCGATGTCGAGCACGGCGGTGGACGCCACGACGCGTTCGCCGTTGACTGCGATCGCCTGCGCGCCGGCGAGCCAGAGCTCCTCGACGAGCGTGCGCACATCGCGCGCCGAGACGAGCGCGTCGACGCCCTGCGTTCCGTCTTCGAGCCGGAAGGCGATCCCCTTGCCGGTCACGGCGACGAGGCCGGCACTCAGCCGGGCCGCCTCGAGCTCCGCGTACAGCCGGCGCAGCGATTCGGCCGCGCCGGGGTCCTGGGCCTCGAGATCGCCGATACGGCCGCGGGCGGCCACGATCTGGCCCTTCAGCGATTCCTGCTGTGACTGGAGGTTCAGCGCCGTCTCGATGAGGGGCGAGCGCTCCTCGGTCGAGTAGCGGATCCGGGGGCCCTCGCCGGCGATCTGCGCCGCAACGAGGAAGCCGAGCACGAGCAACGCGATGGCGAGCGTCACCTGCACGCTCGGCAGCGCACGCACGCGCGCCACCACGACGCTCACGCGGTCACCCGGAGATCGAGCGGCCGCGGCTGAGCGCCCGCATCGCCAGCAGGATCCCGGCCACGATCACGAACGCGAAGATGACGATGCCGATCCACAGCACCGGGCCGGAGACGTCCCCCGTGTCCGAGGGCGAGCCCGGCGAGCCCGGACGGGCCGTGGTGATCGGGCCGCGCGATGGGGCCGGGCCACCTGCCCAGTCGGGCGGCACAGGCCCACCCGGCGCGTCCTTCGGGCCGTACGGGATCGGGGCGGCGACGCCGAGGTCCTTGAGCCAGCCGGCTTCGAACCCGGCCGTGTCGACCCCAAGGGCGGCGGAGAACGCCTGGTCGTCGCTCACGCCGTCGGCATACGAGCGGATCAGCTTCACCAGGGCGTCCTGCCCGTACGTTCGCACCAGGTAGTCGATCGCGGAGACCGCCTCGTCGTAGGCGAGGCTGAACCTGTCCGGTGGCGACGGGAACTGGCCCACGATCGCGCTCAGCGGCATGAGGTCGCCGTTCTTGACGGCGTCCCGGACGTTCCCGCGAGCCGACGCGTCGTAGCCCGCTGCGAGGTAGTCCGCGAGGCCCTCGTTGAGCCAGTGCAGCGGCTCGTGGTACGGGTTCTGCGTTGCGGTCGCGAAGACGATGTGCGTCAGCTCGTGCGGCACCACGATCCCCACCCACGGATCCGCCACGGACGACGGGCCGATGTTCGCGAACAGCGTCCGGATCGGCGCGAGGGCAAGGCCGCCCACGTTCTCCTGGAGTCCCGCACCGATGACGGAGTAGAACGCGTCACGATCGGCGTAGATGAAGAAGTCGATCGGCTGCGTCTCCGTCACCCCGAGGAGCTGCTGCGCGCGCTCGACGGCGCCCTCGCCGATGTCCAGCGCGCGCTGCCCGAAGGCCTGATCGCCCTGGTACCAGTGCACGCGCACGATCGAGCCGCTGAGGGTCTTCCAGTCGAACCGGTCGTCCGTGTAGAGGACGCTCGATGTCGGGCCGTCGATCACGCGGCCGTCGTCCATCGTGACCCGGAAGCCGAGGCTGAGCTTCGTGTTCGGGTAGGTCCCACCCTCGGGCGTCTCGTAGGCGTACTTGAGGGTGACGCTGCCCGTGCCGCTCACGCTCACCGGGGCCAGGAACGTCGGCGCGTCGGCGCCCTCGCGGACGACCGCCTCGACCCGGGCCACGCCGGCCGGCAGCGTCGCCTGCTGCTGGAACGTGACGGACGTCCCGTACTTCACGGTCGACGTCAGCGCCTGGAAGGTCGGGTCCGCGGCCAGCGCCGCCGGTGCGGCCGCGAGCGCGATGACCACGGCGATCGACAGCGCGGCGACGGCACGGCGGGCCCGAGTCCGAGCCCCGATCCCGACACGGGCCACGCTCACGGCGCCCACGCCAGGCCCGCCATGCGCAGGATCCCGAGACCGTTGCTGCCCGCCCCGAGCAGCCCATCGCGCGACAGGGCGTAATCAGTGCCCAGGTACAGCGGCACCACGGGCACGTCGCGCTGCACCTCCGCGAGTGCGCGCTCGAATGCCGCCTGCGCCGCCACGGGATCCCGCGTCGCGAGGGCATCGGCCACCGCGGCGTCGAAGGCGGGCGACGACCAGCGCCCGTAGTTGTCGTTGGCATCGCTGCCGAGGATCACGCCGAGGAAGTCGTTCGGGCCGAGGTAGTCCGCGATCCAGCCTGTCGCCCACATCGCGGGCGGATCCGAGTTCAGGCGCTGCTGTGCGTCGTCGAGGAGGTCCAGCTCCACCGTGACCCCGAGCTCCCGCTCGAGGTCGGCCTTGATGCCGCTCGCCATGCCCAACCCACCGGCTGCGAACTGGATCATCGGCAGGCCCGCGCCGTTCGGGTAGCCGGCATCGGCGAGCAGCTGGCGGGCCTTGTCGGGATCATGGACCGGCAGCCAGTTGGCATTGCCGGCGCCCGGGATGCCCGGCGGGACCATGCTGATCGCGGGGATCGTGCCGGTCGTGCCTCCGAGCCCGACGACGCGCGACCAGTCCACCGCCGCCCCGAACGCCTGGCGGACCCGCACGTCGTTGAACGGCGCGCGGGTCGTGTCGAAGCCCATGTACGTGAGCGAGAGCGACGCGCTCTGCCGAAGCTGCGGCCCGAGCTCCTTATCGAACGGGATCCACGGCGCATCGAGCGTCGAGACCTCCGTCCAATCCAGGTCTCCGCTCGAGAACGCGGCGATCGGGTTGCGACCGTCGATGTCGGTGACGAGTCGAACGGTCGGGATCGCGGGCGAACCGGCCCAGTAGCGCTCGTTGCGGGTGAGGACGATCTCCTTGTCGGAGATGCTGTCGACGGCATACCCGCCGCTCACCACCCCACCCTTGCCGAAGGCGTCGCGACCGTCGCGCCAGGCTGCCGGGGGCACGATGCCGAAGAGCGGTGAGGACACGATCGCCGGGAAGTCCGAGCCGGGCCCCTCGAGCTGGACCTGGACGTCGTTGCCATCCGCCTTCAGCCCCACCTTCGCTGGATCGGTTTCGCGGCCGGTGATGTGGTCGCGCGCGCCCTTGACGTCGAGCATCAGCGCGGCGAGCGGCGCGGGCGCCTTCGGGTCGATGATCCGGAGCCAGCTCCCGACGACATCCTCGGCGGTGAGCGGCGTGCCGTCCGAGAACTCGAGGTTCGGCCGGAGATGGAAGACGACGCTCTGGCCGTCCCCGGCGATGTCCCAGCTCTGCGCAAGCGCCGGCTGCAGCTTCAGGGATGCGTCGTAGGTCGTGAGCGTCTCGTACAGCTGGGCGGTGACGGCGGCCGCGGTGACGTCGCCCGCGGCGGCGGGATCGAACGTGCTCGGCTCGCCCGCCAGGATGCGGACCTCGTTGCGGTTGAGCGCCGCGACCGGCGGCGCACCATGCGCGGCGCTGAGCCCGGTGACGAGGAGGAGCGCCCCGACAAGGCCGGCGAGAACTCGGCCGCGGGATCGCTGACGCATCCCCCGGAGAATACGGGAAGGCCCCGCGTCGCATCGCCGGGGGAACGATGCGGAGCCGCGGAGCCCCACGTCTGATAACGCGAAACGAGGCCCGTCGTTAGGCTCGGGACGATGAATCTCCGCCTCCGCGACACCTTGACGAGGAGCGTCGTCCCTGTCGAGGCGTCGGATGGGCGGCAGGTCCGCATGTACTCGTGCGGCCCGACGGTCTACCGCTTCGCACACGTCGGCAATCTCCGCACCTTCCTCCTCGCGGACCTGATCCGCCGCGCCCTGCTCTACCACGGCGGCGAGGTCCTCCACGTCCAGAACATCACCGACGTCGGGCACACGCGCGAAGACGCCGCCGGACGCGAGGTGGATCCCATGCTCGTCGCCGCGGGCCTCGAGGGTCGCTCGTCCCGCGAGATCGCGGATGCCTACGAGGCGGCCTTCCACGCCGATGCCGCGCTGATGAACCTCCTGCCCGCGCACGCTTTCCCCCGCGCCACCGAGTACGTCCCGGACATGGTCGCGCTCGCGCAGCAGCTCGTTGCGCTCGGGCATGCGTACGTGACCGAGGCCGGGAACGTCTATTACTCCGTCTCGACGTTTCCCTCGTACGGCGCGCTATCCGGTAACTCGCTGGACGAGCTGCGGGCTGGCCATCGAACCGAGGGCGCGACCGAAGGCGACAAGCGCGACCCGGCCGACTTCGCGCTGTGGAAAGCCGCCGAGCCGGGGCGCGAGCTGCGCTGGCCCAGTCCCTGGGGCGACGGATTTCCCGGCTGGCATCTCGAGTGCTCGGCGATGGCGCTGCGCCTGCTCGGGCCCACCTTCGACATCCACACGGGCGGCGAGGACAACGTGTTCCCCCACCACGAGGACGAGATCGCGCAATCGGCGCCCGTCGTGGGCGGCGTGCCGGCACGTGCGTGGGTCCACGGCGCCCACGTGCTGATGTCGGGTCGGAAGATGGCGAAGTCCGCCGGCAACTTCAAGCGGATCACGGAGCTCGTCGACGCAGGGACGGACCCGCTCGCGTTCCGCTACCTCTGCCTGACCGCGCGATACGCGCGGAAGCTCAACCTCTCGCCCGGGTCCCTGGCGGGCGCCGCCGCGGGCCTCATCTCCATGCGCGACGGGATCGCCGCGCTGGGTTCCGCGCCCACCGAGGGTCCGTGGGCTTCGCCGGCGTTGCTGCGGGCCACCGGGTCACCGGCCCGGCCCGCGGGGTTCGCGAGCGGCGTGGCGGGTCACGGCGGCGAGGTGTTGTTCGAGGTGACGGATCGCGCCGGGTCGCCGGCAGCGCCGCTGACCAAAGCGGGGCGCGCCCTCCATGACCGGTTCGTGGCTGCCATCGATGACGACCTCGACACGCCGCGGGCCCTGCGCGTCGTGCGCGAGATGCTCCGCGCTCCGCTGTCGGCGAATGAGCGTCGCTGGCTCATCCTGGACGCCGACCTCGTGCTCGGGTTGGATCTCGACCGGTCCGTGCCGGTTCCAGCTGCGGCGGGCCCGACGGCACCGGAGCCCGCGGATCCGTTGCCGCCCAGGGCGTACCAGCTGCTGAAGGACCGGGCTGTTGCCCGCGAGAGCCGCGACTACGCGCGAGCCGATCGGTTGCGAGCGGAGCTCCATGCGCTCGGGGTCCAGATCGTCGACAACGCCGACGGGACCAGCGAGGCGCGTCTCGTCCCCTAGCTGACGGCGAGGTCGCCTCGCGTCCGGAATCGATCGAGCACCCGGTAGAAGTTCCGTTTCGACAGTCGATCGCGCTCCGCGACGGGTGTCGTCGCCCACGCGCGTGGCTCGCCGCGCTGCACCGGGACGCCCGGCACCGCAACCGCTCGGCGCGGCACTGCGCCGTCGCCCTCGTCACGCAGGACGAGGCTCCACCAGATGTCGAGGTTGCGGTAGTAGCGGAAGCCCTCGTCGAGCGGCCCGCGCGCGATCGCGTCCGCTCGCCGGAACGCCATGAGGTAACCCTGGACGGCCGCCACGTCGCGCGCAGCATCGCCGGCGGCCGTCGCCTCGTCGAACCGTCGCAGGTCGCTGCTCACGAGCCCGAACGGGCCGGCGACGCCGACGGTCGGATCGTCGAGCGCGGAGGCCAGCGGCGTCACGATGTCGCCGGTCGCGATGATCGACGGGTCCATCGCGATGACCGTGGCGGCGCTTGCTCGGCGAATGCCCGCGTTGAGGGCTGCGCCGTGGCCGAGCACCGCGCTCGTGCGCACGAGCTCCACGGGCACATTCCCGGCGCGAGCCGCCAGGGCGTCGCCGCGAAGCCCTTCCAGGGCTCGATCCGGGAGCCCGTCGGCAACGACGACGACATCGGACCCGTCCGGCGCGAAGCGGACAAGCGCGTCGAAGGCCGACTGTGTCTCTGTCGGATCGTTCGAGGCGACGAGGATCACGGATGCGAGGCCCGTGGCGGGCTCGTCAAGCCGGCTCGGGACCGCGTCGCTTCGCCCGTAGCGAATCTCGCCCCCGACCTCGACGTCGGGTGGCGCCGCCGGCTCGAGCCGGAAGTCCGTGCCGACATCGATGACCTTCCATCCCGCGTCCTCGATCTGGGCGCGAAGCCGGTCTGCGGTCGTCCAGTCCCGGGCTGCCCGCGCTTCGGCTCGCTGCTGGGCGGCGGTCTCGACCAGAACCGGCGGTCGATCGCTCACGAGCGCGACGTCAGGATGAAGAAGACCATGGCGTAGCCCACGATCGCGGCGCCACCGAGGCGCGGGCCCCACACCGCGCCGGTCGAGCGATCGCCCGCCGCCCGCGCGCGCCGGCCGAGGAGCAGTGCCGCGCCGGCCGCGATGATCCCGCCGAGCTCCAGCAAGGGGATCAGGGCATCCGTCCCGGGTGGCCTCGACGACGGCCGGAACGTCCACTGGTAGCTGATCGGCAGCGCGAAGAACGCCATCACGCCGAGCGCGAAGGCGAGCCGGGCCGCCAGACCTGCCGGTTCCAGCGCTGGTTGCTGCTGCGCCATCGACTCGCCGATCAGGCGAGGAACAGGAGGACGACCGCGGTCAGCCCCGGCACGATCTGCATCGCCGCCGCCTGCGCGAACCGTCGGTCCGTCGAGAGCAGCACCGCGCCTGCGGCAGCCATCGACGCGCACGCAAACATCGCGATCGCCCGGCCGCCTGCAAAGAGCGACGGGTCCGCGCCGTTCAAGCCGCCGCTTCGAACCATCAGCGCGATCCCGAGGGCGGCCCCGATCGCCAGGAAGAGGTTGTAGAAGCCCTGGTTGAACGCGAACCCGTGCACGACACGGGCGTCCTGCTCGGAGCGGATCCCAAAGCGGCCGTGGACGCTCGGCCGGTTGAACCACACGGACTCGAGCAGGAAGATCCAGACGTGGAGCAGCGCCGCGACCGCGGCGGCGATTCCTCCGGCAAGCAGCATCCGCGCATTGTGACGCCCACCCGCCGCGAGGGGGTGCCGGCTGCGGCCGGCGGGAGCGACCTCCGCGTTACGGCGCGGCCAGTCCGTCTCCCTGGCGCTCGTGCACGGCACGCTCCGCGTCGTGGTAGCGCACTCGCGCCGCCGACTCGTTGGCGCGCGTCTCGGTCGCGGCCGCCTCCGCGCCGGCCAGGTTGGCGCTTCGATTCTCCTGCGCGTAGGCCATCGCGCGATCCGCCGCTTCCCGGGCGATGCGCGCGGTCCGCTCCGCGTGCTTCGCCGCCCGCTCCGCGATCTTCGCGATCTCCTGCGCTGCGACGGAATCCTTGTCGGATCGCTCCGCGGAGACGCGGGCGAGCTGGGCGAGGCGTTCGGCGAGCTCTGCAGCGCGCGTCGCATCGCGCCACTGCTCGAGGAGCTCGCTCGTGGAGAGCGGTTCGTCGATCACCGCGGCATCGTCCATTTCGCGCGCTAAACGGCCATCAAGCGCCCAGCGGCCGACATTGCAAGGACATGCGGCGGGATGGTCTGGCGCCGCCGGACTGACGCCGAGGCTCGATCGGCAACCCCATTTCGCGGGGATGGGGCGCCTGGGCGCGATCGACCCTCGCCGGCGAGGCGGTAATCATCCCGGCCGACATGTCGTCCTCGCAGCCTCAGACGTGCGGCGCCCGGCGCTGCGTCCCGCATCATCTGAGGAGTCTTGAACCGCGCATGGGGCGGCGGGCAAACAGGCTGTAAGGTGGTGATCGCCGAACGGCGATTCCCCAACGCGACGACGCGTTCCGAGGTGCCCCGTGGAACAGAAGCCGAAGCCTGGTTTGGCGCAGGACCTGCTTGCCGATTGGCGTGCGGCCGAGCGCGAGAGCGACGGCGCTCGTTCCGCGGTCGAGGTCGCAGGCCTCGCGGTCGAGACAGCGGATGCCGCCAAGGCTGCCGCGGCGGAGTCGGAAGCGGCCGTGACGGCCGCCGGCGAGGCGGTCGAACGGGCGAAGGAAGCCTCCGACCTCGCCCGAAAAGCGGCGACGCATGCCACCAAGGCAGCCCAGCTCATCCATGCGGAGGCAACGGAGGCCGAGGAGCGCGCCGCGGAATCCGTCGAAGAGGCCGACGCGGACCGGAAGCGCGCCGCGGAGGCGTTCAAGGACGCGCAGTCCCGAGGGTTCACGCCCGCCGCCGACTGACGGTCTGCGGGGTCCACGAGGAGGCGCTGGGCCGCCGGGACCGTGCCGTACCATCGGACACGGTTGTCGGGCGAGACGGGCGCCGTCGCGGGGCGCGATCGGAAACGCCGGCACCTGCGTCCTGGTTTGGGAGGTGTGGTGTGGGTCGCACGCTCCTCGAATACGCGATCGGTGCGGACGGGCTCTACGTCGACGCCAATGCGGAGCTCCTGGCGGTCACGGGATATACCCTCGAAGAGCTGCGGGGACTGGCGGTCGGGCAGCTGTCCACGTCCTCCCCCGACGCGGCCCGGGAAGGCTGGAGCAGGTACCTCCGCGGCGAGATCACGCCGCGACCGGTCCCGGTCCTGGTCCGACGCAAGGACGGCCGCCTGTTCGACGCCATCTTCCTGGAGCTCCGGCGGCAGGACGACGCGGACCGCTGGCGCGTCACCCTCGAGCTGGTTCGGATGCCGGAGGAGCGGCCCGCGCGCGCCGCAATCACGACGACGCTCGCGGACTGGCGGGCAGCGGAACGGGAGCTCCTGTCGCTGCCGGAGGATGACCCGCTCCGGCCCGTCGTGGAGGCGCAGGTAGCGGAGCTCCGCGGCCGCTATCGCGAGCTGCAGGCGGAAAGGCAGCCCGGGACGGTCAGGTAGCGATCCGGACCAGCGCGGCGATTCC
>DATAIB010000281.1:0-6723 GCA_036262855.1 Candidatus Limnocylindrales bacterium | reverse complement strand
GGCCGCGAGGGCCTCGAGGCCGGCCCGATGGACCGGCGGCAGCTCCTTCGGCGGGGGCAGCACGAGATCGAGCCGCTCGGCGACGACGTCCGCGATCGACTGCGAGCGCAGCGCGGCGTTGAGCACGTAGGCGGCGATCTGCGTGTCGAAGTCCACGCGGGTCGGCTTCGAGCCCGGCTCCGCGGCGAACCGCGCGACGAGGATGGGCTTGGCCTCGTGTGCCACGATCGGGATGTCGCGCGCTTCGACCATCCGCCGCAGGGAGTTCGCCGCGTCGTCGCCGAACCCGACCACCACGCGTCCGTCGCGGCCCGCGACCGCGAATGCCTGGGCCGTGCCGCGGCGCGGACGTGGATCGTCGGCAACCGATGACGCACCCACCACCTGCTGCTCGTCGAGCCATCCCTCGAGCGAGGACAGCTGCTCGGCCTCGAACACGCCGATGAGGTTCAGATTCTCGATCGTCGCGGCGAGCGCGGTGGGCAGGTCGTCGAACCGCTCCGGCTCGCGCGAGGCCGCTCCCGCAGACGCGGATGCTCCGGGCGCCGCGGGTCGTGAGGCGCCCCCACCCACCGTGTCGAAGTCCAGCGACAGCTGGAGCCCGTCGCCACCCATGGAGCCGGCGCGGATCGGGCGTCCCGACCCCCAGCCGGCGGGCCGATCTGTTCCGACGCGCGCCGCCGGTACGTTCCCGCTCTGCGCCACCTCGCGGAGTGCCTGGACCTTCTCGACCGCGCTCTCGCCGGTCATCGCGGGCAGCCGCTCGATCAGGGTGCGGAACTCGTATTCGCGGAAGAGGCGGATGACCGTCTCGCGGTCGTAGTCGGCGAGGCGCGCCGCCTCGAGGTCAAGCGAGATGGAGGGCACGTCACGGACGATCGTCGTCAGGTCCTTGCCCCGGTACACGCCATCGCGGTGCTCGCGGAGCTTCTCGCTCAGCTTCTCCGGCTTGACCTCGTCGATGTGGGCGTACAGGTTGTCGAGGTCATTCCACTCGTTGATGAGCTTCGCGGCCGTCTTCTCCCCCACCCCGGGCACGCCCGGGATGTTGTCGGTGGGGTCGCCCTTGAGGGCCTTGTAGTCGATCATCTGGTCCGGCCGGAGCTGGTAGCGCTCCCAGATCCGGGCCGGGTCGTAGATGACCGTGTTCTCGACGCCGGAACGCGTCGTCATGAGCCGCGTTCGGTCGCTGACGAGCTGGAGCATGTCGAGATCGACGGTGACGATGGTCGTCTCGACGTCCTTCGTCTCGGCCTGCAGTGTCAGCGCGCCGATGACGTCGTCGGCCTCGTAGCCCTGCTGCTCGTAGACCGGGATACGGAGGGCTTTGACGACCTCGCGCACCTTCGGGAACTGCGCGGCCAGGTCGTCGGGCATGCGCGAGCGGGTCGCCTTGTACTCGGCGTACTGCTCGTGCCGGAACGTCGGCCCGGACAGGTCGAAGCAGACGGCGACGTAGTCCGGTTTCAGGTCCGCGAAACCGCGCAGGACGATGCTGCAGAAGCCGAAGACGCCGTTGACCAGCTCACCCTTGGACGTCGTGAGCGGCGGAAGGGCGTAGTAGCCGCGGTACACGAGCCCGAAGCCGTCGAGCAGCATCAGGCGTTCCATGACAGGTTCGAGTGTACCGAGGCACCACCGGGGGCCACGGCTCCCGGCCGCCCCCGGGTCGCCGCGCGGCGCGCTAGCGGAGGCGGCGGCCGGCGAAGCGAAGGGCGAACAGCATCAGCCCGACGCCCAGGACGGTGATCGAGCCCCAGAGGAGCAGGTTCGCGGGCTGCGTGTCCGCGACGCGCCCGAGCGTGCGAGTGTCCGCGGTCGAGCCGTCCGTCGTGGCGCCGCTGGCGCTCCCCGGCACGCCGGCGCCCTGGACCGCAGCCGGGATGTCGGATGCCTGTGCGTTGTCCTTTGCGCCAAATCCCCCGTCCACGGGACCGACGCTCGCCAGGGCCGGCCCTGCCACGCCGCCACCGTTGGCTGCGGGTGCGGAGATGGGCGTTGCCCCGCCACCAGCCGATTCCGGCGAGAAGGACGTGGCCCGCGCGCCGACGAGGCCCGGAAGCGCCGCAGCGACGACGACCCCAACCAGGCCGAGCGTGGTGAACGTTGCCGCGAGTGGTCGGGCAATCGATCGGGCGCCGGCGATCGGACCGAGCATTCGGCTGACCCAGCTCGTTCGGCGCAGGGTTGCAGCTTGTTCCGGAGTGAGGCGGAAGTCATGTGGCGCGGGCTGCGCCGGAAGCGACCGCGTTGCGGCCATGATCGCCAGCAGGTCATCGCGAACCGCGGCGCACTGTGTGCAGTCGTGGACCTGGGCGCGGGCTCGAAGCTGCTCGGCAGCGGTGAGATCGTCGGACGCGAGGCCGGCGACGAGGTCGAGATCGTGGCGTGCGTGATCGGGAACGTGGTGCATCGTGCCCGTCCGACGCCCGGGTTCCGGAATTGGTTCCCTCGTCAAGGAGCCTCGGCGCGCGATCCCCTGCGGCGGCCCGCCATCGCGCCGTACACGAACAGGGCAAGCCCGAGCACGACGGCGATCCCCGAAACGACGAGGATCAATGCTGCCGGCGCAGCCGCCTGCTCGGGGTCGGACGTCGTGGTGACGTACGCGGCGTCCGATGCCTTCGGCGCGTTGGGCGGTGCGATCCCAATTGCGAGGCTGGAGGGTGCGGCAGCGGGCATCGCGCTGGCGGACCCGGCGCCACCGGTGACCCCAGTATCCGTGGCCTCGCGCTGGTTCACGCCGGCGGCACCAAGCACGGCCGATCCGACGAGCACCCCGACGAGCCCGAGCGCCGCAACCGACGCGCCGATCGGCCGCGCAACGCCGGCAAGCCACCGTCCGAACACGGCAAGTGGCCCGCGCGTGATGACGGTGCCGCCGAGTCGGTGGGCGTCCTCGACGGTGAGTCGGAAGTCGCGCGGCGCTGTCGCGGTGAAGGTCGCGCTGTCGCGGGTCGCCCCGACGATCGCGGCGACGTCGTCATGCACGGCTCGACACGCCTGGCAGCGCTCGACGAGGCTGCGGGCGCGGGTTCGATCGTCGGCCTCGTCCTCGTCATCGAGCGCTCCTGCGGCGAGGGCCGCCACGAGCTCCTCATCGTGAAGCGCGTGGCGCGCCACGATCGCAAGGGCGGCCTCGTCGGCGGCCCCGGCGCCCTGGTCGGTCTGGAGGTCGTCGCGATCAGGCACGGAACAGGTCCATTCGATCGACGAGCAGGCCGCGCAGCGCGAGCCTGCCTCGGTGGATGCGGGACTTCACGGTCCCGACCGACACGTTCGTCAGCTCCGCGATCTCGGCGTAGTCGTAGCCCTCGACGTCGTACAGGACGATCGCGGTTCGCTGGTCGTTCGTGATCTGGGCGAGTGCTCGGTTGAGGGCACGGTGGCGCTCGGCGGTCATGGCCGTGGAAACCGGGTCCGCCGAGGCGTCGGCCGGGGGCTGCCAGGTGTCGTCCTCGAGCTCCGGGTACGGATCCGCCGGACGGCGCTTCTTCAGGCGCTGGGCGTCCATCGCGGCATTGATCGCGATCCGGCTCAGCCACGACTTCACGGAGCCGCCGCGGAAGCCCGCCATGTTCCGATAGGCGCTGAAGAACGCTTCCTGGACCGCATCGGACGCCTGGTCCCGATCGGGAACCATGCGCACCACGAGGGCGAACAGCATGTCCTGGTACGCGACCACGAGGTCGTTGAACGCGGCGAGGTCGCCCTCACGAGCGCGATCGAGCAGGATCAGGTCTCTGCGCTGGACGGGGTCCTCGGTGACCGTCGTCGCGCGAAGGTCCTCCAACGTCGGGGGTGTCCTCCGGACGGCGTGTGGGAAGGGCCGCGAGTCTAGCATCGGTCCCCCGCCAGACGACCGATGAGCTCGCCTGGTTCCCGTCGAATCGCCCTGTACGATTGCTCCCGCGCCGGGGTGGCGAAACGGCAAACGCGGCGGTCTCAAACACCGCTGGGGCAACCCTTGAGGGTTCGATTCCCTCCCCCGGTACCACTCCTACACTCGCCTTCGTGACCGAGCAGTCGCTCCAGGAGCGCTTCGCGCCGGAAGGGACGTGCTTCGGCTGCGGGCCGATGAACGCCAAGGGTCTGCGCATCCGGAGCTTCGATGCGGGTGACGGGACCGTCGTCGCCGAGTGGCAGCCGCAGCGCGAGCACGAAGCGTTCGACGGCTACGTCAATGGCGGCATCCTCGGCACGCTCATCGACTGCCACTCGAACTGGACCGCCATCACCGCGCTCCAGGCGGCGGGCTGGGCCTCCGACGCGCCTTCCACCGTCACCTCGGAGATGAGCGTCCGATTTCGCCGACCGACGCCATCGGGCGCCCCGCTGCGGCTCGTCGGCCGGGCGGTCGAGGTCGCGCCCGATCGCGTGACCGTGGAGACCCAGGTGGAAGCCGGCGGCGAGGTGACCGCCCGCGGCCGAGCGACGTTCGTGCCCGTTGCACCGGGGCATCCCGCCTACGGCCGCTGGTAGCCGGCGCCGCGGGATCGGCGGGGCAACGGACAGATTCCCGCCACCTGGTGGTGGGAGAACTGCTATGTCGAAGAGTGGACTCGACGCTGCCAGTCGGCCAGCGCTCCACGCTCAACTCGCGCGTCGAATGCCCGGGTTTCGCCGCCGATCCCGACATAACAGTGCTGGTAGCACTATCTGCCGCCGGGGAAGATCGGGGCTCAGGCCGGCGGGCTCACCTCGAGCGAGACGATTCCCTCCCCGAGCCGGCGCCGGACCTCGGCAACCAGCTCGGCGTCGTAGGCCACGCCGGTTCGGAGCTCCATCGGCAGCGCGGTGCCGCCCTGGGCGGGCACGTGGACGACGACGCGCGTCTCGCCGGGCCGCTCCCGCGCGACCTGCCGGAAGGTCTCCATCGCGAGGATGAGGCGAGCGGCGGGCACGCCGCCGAATCGAACGTGCAGCGTGCTTCCCGCCGGCGCGGCTTCGATCGGGATCGTGGCTGATCCGGCTTCTGCCGTCGCGCGATCTCGCAGCTCATCAGGGAGTGCCGGCTCCACATCGCGATCCGGCAACGGACCGCCGGCAACACCGTCATCGGTGGTGACGGGCGCCGCGGGCGCGATCGGCGGCAGCGTGGCGATCCTCGATCCCGGGCGCTCCAACGGGCCACCCTCGGGCATCACGCCGCCGCGGAGCGGGGAAACGTACTCGACGTCGGGGCGACGGCCCAGCCCAAGCCCGCGCAGATCCACGACGCCGCCGTTGGCCCGCCCGTTGCCGGCGGCCTGCCCATTGGCGTTGGCGTGACCGTTGCCGTTGGACCCGTACCCGGCGGCCTGCCCGTTCCCATTGCCGTTTCCGTTGCCGTTGGCAAATGGCCGAGGCGCACCGCCAGCACTCGCCGCCCCGTACGCCTGGCCGCTCGGGCCGCCGCCTGGACCAACGGCCACGGGCTGCTGGCGACGCCGGCCGCCGCCTCGATCGCCTGCCGCCACCTCGCGTGCGAACGCCTCCGGGCCTTTCGCCACTGCCTCGTCCCAGGGCACCACCACATCCGCGAGGAGGGAGACCTCCTCGCCGCGATGGTCGACCCGGCCCGCCACGAGGAGGATCGCGCCGTCCTGCCAGATCGGGCCGGTCTGCTCGTAGAGGCGCGGGAACACGACGACTTCGACCGCGCCCTGCAGGTCCTCGAGCGTGACCACGGACATCACCGATCGCGTCCGCGTCACCACCGTGCGCGCGGCGACGACGATCCCGCCCACCACGAGCCGCTGCCCGTCCAGCGACTCGTCGGACCGGAGATCGCCGGAGTAGGCCGTCACGTAGTCCCCGACCTGGTCGGCGACCTCGCCCATGGGGTGCTCGGACAGGTACAGCCCGAGCAGCTCCTTCTCCCAGCGGAGCCGCTCGCGCACGGTCGCCTCGGAAACGGAGGGCAGGGCCCGCTCCAGCACGAGCGCATCCGTCGCGCCCACGTCGAACAATGACGTTTGTCCCGTCGCGAGGTCCCGCTGCGTCGCTGCGCCCGCGGCGATGGCGTCATCGAGGCCTTCGAGGATCTGGGCCGGATGCCCGAACGACGAGAGCGCACCCACCTTGGCCAATGACTCCAGGACCTTCCGGTTCGCGAGCCGCAGGTCGATGCGGCGGCAAAGGTCACCCAACGACTTGAACGGTCCCTCGGCCTGGCGCGCCGCGATGATCGACTCGATGGCGCTCTGGCCGACGTTCTTGACCGCCAGCAGCCCGAATCGGATGCCCTCGTCCTCGACCGTGAACTCGATCGAGCTCTTGCCAACGTCGGGCGGCCGGACTTCGATCCCGATCCGGCGGCACTCGGCGATCGCGGCCGCGACCTTCTCCTCGTTGTCGCGGAAGGCGGAGAGCACCGCGGCCATGTAGTCGACGGTGTAGTTCGCCTTGAGGTACGCGGTCTGGTACGCGATCAGGCCGTAGCAGGTCGCGTGGGCCTTGTTGAACCCGTAGCGCTCGAATGGCTCGAACGCCTTGAACACCGCATCGATCGTCTGCGGCGGCACGCCGCGCTCGGCGGCCTGCGTGACGAACTTCTCCTTCTGCGCGCGCAGCACCGCGGACTTCTTCTTGCGGATCGCATAGCCGAGCGTGTCCGCCTCGGGACCCGTGAAGCCGCCGAGGGCGATGGCCGCGGCCATGATGTCTTCCTGGTAGACGAAGATCCCGTAGGTTCGCTCGAGGAACGGCTCCAGCAGCGGGTGCAGGTACGTGACCGGCTCC
>DATAIB010000280.1:0-2644 GCA_036262855.1 Candidatus Limnocylindrales bacterium | reverse complement strand
CGCCGATCCACCTCGAAGATCATCACCACCCGATCGAGGTCGTCGGCGTGGTCATCAGCGCGCACGTCATGGGCATGTTCGCGCTGGCGCCGATCTCGGGGCGGATCACGCGCCGGTTCGGGACCCTGCCGACGATCCTGCTCGGGAGCGTCGTGCTGATCTCGTCGTCCCTGCTCGCGGCGCTCGCCCCACCGGACAGCTCCGTCCTCCTCACGGTTGCGCTGTTCCTCCTCGGCTGGGGCTGGAACCTCGGCTTCGTGGCCGGCAGCACCATGCTCTCGTCCGGCGTGGACCTGAGCGAGCGGGCGCGGGTGCAGGGCGTCGCTGATGCGGTGATCTGGACCACGGCCGCCGCCGCCAGCCTCGGTTCCGGCGCCGTCGTCGCGGCGGCGGGTTACACGACCCTCGGGTTCATCGGCGTGGCGATCGTCCTGCTGCCGGTGTGGCTGCTCCTCACGCGCAGGAACGAGATCCGCGCCGCGGCGCGACCCGCCTAGCTTTCGGCGCCCTTTCGGACGAGCTCCCGGACCACCCACGCAGCGAGGACCCGGGCGCATTCCGCGACCTCGGTGACGGACACCCACTCGTCCGCCGAATGCGCGACGCGCTTGTCGCCCGGCCCGAAGATCACCGTCGGGGTGTTGCCTTCATTGACGAGCAGGCGCATGTCCGCGCCGTATGGCTCGCCCGCGAACTCGGGGTGCGACCCGGTCATCGCCCCGACGACCGCCGCCAAGCCGACCGGCAGCGGGTGGTCAGCGGGCACTCGGGACGAGGAGAACCGTCCACCGGTCAGCTCGACCGTTGCCGGATGCTGGCGCAGGAACGGATCGGACTCGTTCGCGTCGTCGATCGCCCGGAGCAGGTCGTGCTCCGCGTCGCGCCACGTCTGGCCGAGCTTGACGCCGTAGCGGCCTTCGACCTCGAGCTTGTCGATCACGGACGAAGCCCAGACGCCGCCCGAAACCTTGCCGATGATCGTCGCGTACGGAAGCCCGTGCGCCGTCATCAGCGGGTCGGTTTCCGCGCTGTTGCGCGCCGTCTCGTCCGCCTCGAGCGCCTTCACGAGGACCTGGAGCTTCTCGAGCGCCGAGATGCCCTCGCGCCGAACGGAGGCGTGCGCGGCCACACCCGGCACCGTGAGCTTGAAGGTGATGGCGCCGGCATGGGCGATGACCACGTCGAGACCGGTCGGCTCGGTGATGACGGCCATGTCGCCGGTCGCGCCCGCCCGGATCGCGGCGAGCATCCCTTGCCCCCCGTCCTCCTCGGACGGCACGGATGCGATGAGCACCTCGCCGTCGAGCTGGTCCGCGATCCCGGTCGTGGTGAGCGCCTTCGCGACCGCGAGGATCGAGGCGACGCCGCCCTTCATGTCGACGGCGCCGCGGCCGTACACGCGATCACCGACGCGCTCTGCCGCCCACGGATCGTGGCTCCACGTCGCGAGGTCGCCCTCGGGGACGACGTCCACGTGACCGACCAGCAGGATGCGCCGGCCGCCCGGCTTGCCGAGCCGGCCGAACACGATCGGCAGCCGGTCGCGCGGCATCTCCTCACCGGGCCAGTCCGGGTCGCGACGCGCGTCGGCTGGATCGACCTCGATCCGCTCCACGGCGGCGCCGGCGTCCGCGAGCCGGCGCGCGACGAGATCCTGGACCTCGCCTTCGTCGCCCGTGATGCTCTTGACCTTGACGAGCTCTTCCGTGAGCGCGGCTGCCCATGCAGCGTCGACGGCGTCGGCCGCCTGCCGCTCCACGGCTGCCAGCCCACCGACCCCCGCAGGGCTCACGCGCCGACCTCGCGCAGGATCGGCCGGGTCATGCAGGTGGGCCCCCCGGAGCCGTTGATCCCGATCTCCGTCGCGGGGTACGTGTGCACCTCGACGCCGGCCGCCTCCATGGCGCGCCGTGTTACCGGGTTGCCCTCGGCCGCGATGACGACGCCGGGGCGCACCGCGAGGACGTTCACGCCGAGCGTGTCGTATTCCTCGGTCGGGACCGGGATGAGCCGGTACTCCAGCTCCTGGAGCAGCTCCCACAGCCCCACGGGCAGCAGCGGCTCGAACACCACCGCGACGTCGTCCGCGATCGGGCTGATGACCGACATCAGGTGGACGAGCTCCGCGGGGCCTTTCCAGTACGGGACATCGAAGATGCGGACATCGCCGCCGACCAGCTTTGCCAGCTGATCCGCGCCGGACTGGTTGGTCCGCAGCGTCCGGCCGATGCAGAACAGGTCCGGGCGGAGCCAGAACGTGTCACCGCCCTCGATCGTCCCCGGCGCCTCGATGCGGCCGAGCGTGGGCACGCCGTGGGCGTTCATCCACCGCTCGATGACGGCCGATTCGGGTACGCGGTTCGGCTTGCCGGGCCGCAGCGGGATGGCGCCGCGGTCGGTGATGATCAGCGGGTCGTACGCATACAGGAGATCAGGCGACGAGATCTCCTCGTCGAGCTGGTGGACGGTCACGCCGAGCGACGCCAGCAGCTCGGAGAACGCTGCGTGCTCGCGCTTCGCGACCTCCAGGTCGCAGTCGTGGAGGAACCCGTGCTTCGGGTCCTCGTACGCCCTGCCGAATGCCTCGCCGGGTGCCTTGAGCAGCGCGTCGCGGAGCGGGGCCACATTGCTCTGTCCGCCGTAG
>DATAIB010000279.1:0-2573 GCA_036262855.1 Candidatus Limnocylindrales bacterium | reverse complement strand
CGAGGACATCGATGGCGCTCCATTCGTTGGTTTGATGGCGTCGCGGGCGCGAGGCTGAGCGGGCCGCGTTGCCCGCGAGACGCCACGCCGGTGCTGGCGGTTTCCGGGCGTCGCGGGCCGTCGCGTCACCGCGAGCTTGCGAAGGCGAGCTGGCGAAGGCGCGCTTGCGAAGGCGCGCTGGGGAGGCGAGCTGGCCCCCCTCGGGTCGTTCGTATGACGCCGACGGTCATCGCCGACAGCCACGGCAATGCCCGGCCCGATTTCGGTCATACGAACGCAGCACGGGTGGCGCTCAGCGTGGCGCCCGCACCCGCTATCGTCGCGGGCGATGTCGATGATGAATACGGCGCGTCGCGCCGCCACGGAACCCGCGATCCGCGTCCAGGATCTCGTCAAGCGCTACCGCAAGGCGGAGCGCAACGCGGTCGATGGCATCAGCTTCGATGTCGGGGCGGGGGAGTTCTTCGCCCTGCTCGGGCCGAACGGCGCCGGCAAGACCACGACGATCTCGATCCTGACGACCACGCTCCTGCCGACGAGCGGGACGGCGACGATCGCCGGCCACGACCTCGTCAAGGATGCGAGCCACGTCCGGCAGCAGGTCGGGATCATCTTCCAGCGACCGAGCCTGGACCAGAACCTCACCGGCGAGGAGAACGTCCGGCTCCACGCGATCATGTACGGGCTGGCCCGCTACGCGCCCGCATATGCGCTCATGGACCCGAGCTACCGCCGCAGGATCGCGGAGCTGTCCGAGCTGCTCGGGATCGGCAAGGAAGTGTTCGATCCGGTTCGGACGTACTCGGGCGGCATGCGCCGAAAGCTCGAGATCGTGCGCAGCCTCATGCACGACCCGAAGGTGCTGTTCCTCGACGAGCCGACCGCGGGGCTCGACCCGCCATCGAGGCGGACGCTGTGGTCGTACCTCGGTGACGTGCGCCGGGAGCGCTCGACCACGATCTTCCTGACCACGCACTACCTCGAGGAGGCCGAGGAGGCGGACCAGGTGTGCTGCATCGATCGCGGGAAGATCGTTGCCTCGGGCACGCCGGAGGAGCTCAAGAAGGCGCTGGTCGAGGAGTACGTCGAGGTCGATGCTGCGACCGCGGACCGGCCGGGGCTCGTGAGGGAGCTGGAGGGGCTGAGCCTGCCGCACACCGGCGACGGCCCGTTCCGGATCCCGCTCGACGCGAGCCGGACCCACGCGGTCCTCAAGTCGATCTCGACGCCGCTCGTGCTGGTTCGCACCCACGCACCGACGCTGGAGGATGCGTACCTCGAGATCGTCGACCGCGGCGCCCGCGAGGCCGGAGAGGCCGCGGAGGGCGGCGAACCCGCGGGCGCCGGCGCGCTGGCAGATCCCGGCTCGGGAGCCAACCCGAATGCGTGAGCTCTCCGCGATCCTCGCGATCGCGCATCGGGATTTCATCAAGCTCATCCGCGATCGGCCGCGGATCATTGCCGACCTCGCGTTCCCGCTGATCTTCATCGGCATCCTCGGCTCGAGCCTGCAGGCCGGCTACGGCTCGACGAGCTCCATCAACCTGCTGACCTTCGTGTTCACCGGCGTGCTCGCACAGACGGTGTGGCAGTCGGCCGCCCTGGGCGTCATCTCGCTCATCGCCGACCGCGAGCAGGACTACAGCCAGGAGATGTTCGTCTCGCCGGTGAGCCGGTACGCGATCATCGCCGGCAAGATCCTCGGCGAATCGCTCGTGACGATCCCGCAGGCAGCGGCGATCCTCGCGTTCGGCGCGATCCTCGGCGTGCCGATCAACCTGCCGGTGGTCCTCGCGCTGATCCCGGTGATCTTCGTGCTCGGGATCTTCGGCGGCGCGTTTGGCGTGATCGTGCTCTCGAACCTCAAGAGCCAGCAGGCCGCGAACCAGATCTTCCCGTTCGTGATGCTGCCGCAGTTCTTCCTCGCCGGTGTGTTCAACCCGATCGGCCACCTGCCCTGGTATCTCGACGTGATCTCGCACATCTCGCCGATGCGCTACGCGATCGACCTGCTGCGAAACGTCTACTACGGGTTCCTGCCGGAGTCCGTGCCGGTGGCGATCGATTCCGCGCCCGTGAACCTCGCCGTCATCGGCGCGATGTTCGTCGGCTTCATGCTTGTTGGCACGACGCTGTTCGTCCGCTCCGAGCGGAATCGCTGAGGCTGGTTTCCGCTGCGTCCCGGCCGGCGCTCCGCTGCCGGCGCTGCCCGGGCTCCGCGGCCCCCGCCGCCCGGACTCCGCAGCCGGCGCTGCCCGGGGCTCCGCAGCCGCCCTCGCCTTGGCTCGGCAGCCGCCCCGGCTGGGCCACTTGTGTCCGGTGATGCCAGTGGGATCGTCAATTCCGGGGTAAACCCGGCCATAAGTGCCCGAAACGCGTGAAATTCACGCTCGGTTGGAGGCGTCGCGTGCTCACGTGGAGGCATCCGAGCTGCCGTATGGCCTCCGAAACCCGCAAATTGACAGTGGGACTGGCATTGGCGCGCATACGAAGCCCAACGCGGACGCGGGCGGACCCGTGAGCGGCGTCTAGGATTTGGGCGTGACCGAAGCAGGGGCGTCCGCGGCCGAGCC
>DATAIB010000278.1:0-11972 GCA_036262855.1 Candidatus Limnocylindrales bacterium | reverse complement strand
TCGCCGGGCTGCAGGGGACCGCGGTCGCCGTCGTCAGCGGCGGGAACGTCGACCCGGACCGCTACCGCGAGTACCTGGCGTCTCCGATCCCTTGAAGCGCGGGCTGATTCCTCCCAGATAGCGCTGGTAGCACTGGTATGTGCCGATCCGCGCGTCCGGTGGCAACTGGAGGCTTGTTCCTGAACGGGGTCAGGCTTGATCGAGACGCGAACCAGCCGCAAAAGCCGACATACCAGTACCACCACCACTGAATGGCGATGGTCGCGGGGCGCAGGGCGCAGGGCGCGCTGAAGCTCGCCGCGGCCCGCGTTTCTGCGGTCTACGAACCACCTGCGTCTTCCGTGCGCGTACGTGAGCGGATGTATGCGCAGGGACGGCGGCCAAACTGGGAATCGCGCGCCGGACGGCGCGGATTGGCATCAGCTTGCGCGTACCACGGCTGTGGTTCGTATCCCGTGCAAATCCACGCGCTGCAGACTACGGCGACCTTCATGGCCGGCCGAGCGAGCAGGCGCTAGCCGCGGCCCTCGGCGCGACGGCGCGCCAGCTCGTCGGCTCGCGACGCGAGCGCCGCCCGCTGCGCGTCGGCTCGACGTTCGGCGGCAGGCGCATCCCGCTCTTCGTGGCGCATCCACGCGCCGACGATCAGCAGGATGGCGCCGATGAACACGATGTCGCCGGCGAGCCACATGGTGCCGCCCGCGATCTGCTGGTCGGCAAGGGCGGTGATCCCGTACGGCGCGTTGAGCGTGGCGTAGTGCGGGTAGAGCGGCGAGTCCGCGAACGTGATGGCCATGCCCACGAAGGAGTTCACGGGCAGCTGGAGCAGCACGTACAGCACACGGACCGGGTACGGCATCCGGTGCCGCGCCGGGTCGGCGGCGATCGCGGGCCACCAGAACAGCAGCGACGCAACGAGGTAGATCGCGTGCTCCGCGTCGTGGACGCCTCGATCCTCGAGCGCGTCGTTGAACAGCGGGGAGAAGTGGGAGATCCACAGCACCAGGCTGAACGTCAGCCACGCCACGACGGGGTGGCCCAGCGCGCCCACGGCCGACGAATGGAGCACCGGCACGAGCCGCCGCTGCCGGACCTGCGGCGACGACGCACGGAGCAGCTGCGTCACTGGCGCCGCGAGCACGAGCAACGGCGCCGCGACGAGCATCAGGAGCAGGTGCTGGACCATGTGCAGGGAGAACAGCGTCGTGTCGTAGCGCTCGATGCCGGACATGAGCGCGACCGCGATCGCGAAGAGCCCCCCGAAGAACGCCGCGGACCGCCCGAGGGGCACGCCGTTCCCGGGATGCAGCCGTCCGACCCGACGGACGATCCACAGCCACCCCAGCGCGGACAGGACGAGCCCGCCCGTCACGAGCGGCTCGAAATTCCAGCCGAACGCGACGTTCCAGATCGTCGGCGGGTCCGGCGGCACGGCGCCGTGGGCCAGGGCAACCGCCGGGAGTGCCGCTCCGCCCACCACCGCGACGCCCGCGGACGCGAGCGCGGCGACGAGCGATCGGCGGGAGGTCACGCGATCATGGTGGCACGACGCGCGGAGCGGGCCTCGCGCTATGATGGCCCTCGGCTGACCACGTGGTCGGCCGTTCGCGTTCCCCGTCCGATTGCCAACGTCCCGGGCGTCGGGCGAACCGGCCCCGACGATCAGCTGAGGAGTCATGTCGAGCAGCCCGAGGAAGCGCCCCGCCTCCAGCGCGATCGTCGCGGGCGGCGCCGTCATCCTCCTGATCGCCATCGTTGCGATCGTGTTCCTGAGCGGCGCCGGTCGGGCGCTGTATCCGCCAGCCCCGGCGACGGCGCAGGCGGTCAGGACGAGCGAGCTGTACGACATCGTCTTCGCGATCGCGGTCGCCGTCTTCCTCGCGGTCGAGGGGCTGATCGTCTGGAGCATCCTTCGCTACCGCCGGCGCCCGGAAGACACCGAGCTGCCGCCGCAGACCCACGGCAACAACTTCGTCGAGGTCCTGTGGACCCTGATCCCGACGGCCATCGTGCTGGTCCTCTTCGGGCTCTCGTGGAACACGCTGAACGTCGTCGATGCGACCACGAATGACCCCGACGTGCGGATCCACGTGATCGCCGGCCAGTTCCAGTGGCAGTTCGAGTACCTCGACGCGAAGGGCAACCACGTCGCGACCCAGACCAAGCCGATCGGCGATGGCGGCGGCATGGCCGTCCCCGTCGGCAAGAAGGTCCAGGTCACCCTCACGAGCGGCGACGTCATCCACGCCTGGTACGTGCCGCGCTTCCTCTTCAAGCGCGACGTCATCCCGGGCCAGACCAACAAGTTCGAGTTCACCGTCAACGCCGACGAGGCGGGACAGGTGTTCCACGGCCAGTGCGCCGAGCTGTGCGGCACCGGCCATCGCGTGATGCTGTTCAGCGTCACGGCGATGACCCAGGCGGACTACGACGCGTGGCTCCAGAACCTGGTCGCGATCGAGAACGCGACGCCGCCGCCTGCTCCGTCGGGGGCCCCGGTCCTCAAGGAAGAGGCGAAGAACATCAGCTACGTCAACGGCAACCTGCAGGCACCGGCGAACGCGCCGTTCGTGATCGAATTCACCAACTCGGACCCGTCGGGCGTCACCCACGACATCGATGTCAAGGACGCGTCCGGGGCGGTCGTCGAGAACCAGGACACGATCCCCGGCGGCACCAAGAAGGACTACACGTACCAGCCGCTGGCCGCCGGCACGTACACGTTCTTCTGCTCCATCCACAGCAACATGACCGGCACTCTCACGGTCCAGTAAGGAGCCAGCGAGCATGGCGACCCACGCGCTGAGCCCCGCCGTCCCGGCCTATCGAGGCGGCATCTACGAGTGGCTGACGACGACCGATCACAAGAAGATCGGGATCATGTACGTCATCAACTCGTTCGTGTTCTTCCTGATCGGCGGAATCTTCGCGCTGCTGGTCCGGACGGAGCTCGCGCAGCCGGGCATCCAGATCTTCACGAACGAGCACGTCTACAACGAGTCGTTCTCGATCCACGCGACCGTGATGATCTTCCTGTTCATCATCCCGATGCTCGCGGGCCTGGGGACCTACATCGTCCCGCTCCAGATCGGTGCGCCGGACATGGCGTTCCCGCGGATCAACGCCCTGAGCTTCTGGATGCTGCCGCTCGGCGGCATCCTCCTCCTCGCCGGCTTCCTGACGCCGGGCGGCGCCGCCGCCGCCGGCTGGACGAGCTACCCGCCGCTGACGGAGCGCGGCCCGCTCGCCTCCCCCGGCCCCGGCCAGGACCTGTGGATCGTGGCGCTGATCCTGATCGGCACCAGCTCGATCCTCGGCGGCATCAACTTCCTCGTCACGATCTTCAAGATGCGCGCGCCGGGCATGACGCTGTTCCGCATGCCGATCATGGTCTGGACGGTCCTCGTGACCAGCGTCCTCGTGGTCATGGCGACGCCGGTCATCACCAGCGCCCTGGTCATGCTCTTCATCGACCGCAACTACGGCGGCTCGTTCTTCAACTTCCAGACCGGCGGCATCCCGGTGCTGTACCAGAACGTGTTCTGGTTCTACTCGCATCCGGCCGTGTACGTCATGGTCCTGCCGGCGATGGGCGTGATCAGCGAGGTCCTGCCGGTCTTCAGCCGGAAGCCGCTGTTCGGCTACAAGGCGTTCATCTTTGCGACCGCAGGCATCGGTGCCCTCGGCTTCTCCGTGTGGGCGCACCACATGTTCACGACCGGCGCGGTGTTCCTGCCGTTCTTCGCGCTGATGACCTTCATGATCGCGGTGCCCACGGGCGTGAAGATGTTCAACTGGATCTTCACGATGTTCCGGGGACAGCTGACCTTCTCGACGCCGCTGATCTTCGCGATCGGGTTCCTCACGATGTTCCTGATCGGCGGCATCAACGGCGCCTTCAGCGCGGCGGTGCCGGTCGACTTCGCGCTCCACGACACCTACTGGGTCGTCGCGCACCTGCACTACGTGCTCTTCGGCGGCTCGGCGTTCGGCGTCTTCGCCGGCATCTACTACTGGTTCCCGAAGATGACCGGCCGGATGCTCGACGAGACCCTCGGCAAGGTCCACTTCGTGCTGATGTTCGTCGGCTTCAACCTGACCTTCTTCCCGATGCACATGCTCGGCCTCGCCGGCATGCCGCGGCGCATCGCCGACTATGCGGGTGACGCGGGCTGGAACGACTGGAACCTCGTCGCCACGATCGGTGGGTTCATCATCGGCGTCTCGATGCTGCCGTTCATCTGGAACGTCCTCGTGTCGCTCCGCGGCGGCAAGATCGCCGGCGACGACCCGTGGGAAGGCAACACGCTCGAGTGGGCGACCTCGTCGCCGCCGCCCCCGTACAACTTCGATCGCCTGCCGGACATCCGCTCGGAGCGGCCGCTGTTCGACCAGCGCCACGGCCTGCTCTCGGGCGGCCACGGTGGCGGCGACCACGACGATCCGGCTCATGACGACGCACCGAAGGCAATCCCGGCCGGAGGCGCTGCCTCGTGACGGCTGAAGCGCACGCCATGACGGCAACCGCGCACGCCGAGCCGCACGCGGCCGCGGCCGGGCACTCGCGAGGGATCAGCAACCCGATCCTCGGGATGATCCTGTTCATCACCTCCGAGGTGATGTTCTTCTCCGGCCTGTTCGCGGCCTACTTCGCGACCCGCGCCGCGAACCAGCCCTGGCCGCCCGCCGCGTTCAAGCACATCCTCGACCCCCTCGGGCCGATCATGCTGGCCACGATCCTGCTCATCACGAGCTCGTTCACGTGCCAGTTCGCGGTGTGGTCGATCCGGAAGGGCGACCGCAAGGGCTACATCCGGAACATCTCGATCACGTTCGTCCTCGGCATCATCTTCCTGATCATGCAGGTGTACGACTACAGCCTGCTGTTCGGGGAGGGCATGACCCTCGGCTCGGGGCCGTTCGGAACGACGTACTTCACGCTCACGGGCTTCCACGGCGCCCACGTGTTCGGTGGCGTGCTGATGCTCGGCGTGGTCCTGTACCGCGGCATGGCCGGCCAGTTCTCGGCGAAGCACCACGACGCCGTCGAGGCAGTGTCGCTGTACTGGCACTTCGTCGACGTGGTCTGGATCCTGCTCTTCTCGATCCTGTACCTGATCCCGTAGCGAGGATCGACGACATGCTTCGACGGCACCGGAACTCGCTTCTCATCGGCATCAGCTGCGTCGTGCTGGCCGCCGTCTACGGTGCCCTCGCGCCGGTCCTCGGCTACCACATCGAGTGGGCCGGGGTCACGATGCTCATCGCGCTCGGCGTCGCCATGGGACTCCTCGTCGCGGTCCTCGAAGCCGGCCTCGGCGACTAGCTCCGGCCTCTCGTGGAGTCGGCAGCGCCTTCCGCAGCAGCATCGGCGGCAGCGTCCGCGAAGGACCTCGTCACGACGGTCCTCGACACCCTGTCGATCTTCGTCATGCCGGACTGGAAGGCGCTGATCGCGCTCCTCCCGTTCCTCCTGGCCCTCCTGTTCGTCGCGTGGTTCGCCTTCACATTCCGCAAGTTCGCGACCCTCGGGCCCAGCCGGCGAGCACCCGCGCGCATCCAGCCGATCACCCCGGCGTCCGTGCACATGCCCGGCGGCTCCGCGGCCCCGATCGTCGTTGCCTTCGGCGGCGCGATGCTGTTCCTCGGGTTGGTGCTCGGCGGGATCTGGCTCGCGATCGGCGCCGTGATCATGGCCCTCACGCTCACGGTCTGGATGCGCGACGCGCTCCGCGACTACGACCACCTCGAGGCGGCATCGATGCTGCCCGCGGTGATCCACGAAGGTCCTCCGCCCGGCGTGCACATGCCCGGGCCCTCGATCCGCCCGCTGATGGGCGCGCTCGGGTCCGCGGCCCTCCTCGGCGGCCTGGTGGTCGGCGGCTGGGTGCTGATCCTCGCCGTGATCTTCCTCGTCTACACGCTGCTCGGCTGGCTGTTCGATGCCACGGCCGAGTACCGCAAGACCGTCGAGGCGGACAAGACCGGCCACCTCGAGAACATCCCCGCCATCCCGCTACCGATGCGGTCACTCCAGGTCTTCGCGCTTGCCTTCGTGCTGCTCGGCCTCGCCCAGGCGGGCTTCTTCTCGTCCGTCGCGGCGGGCGGCGGGACGGCGGGCGGGCCAGGTGCATCCGGGGCGCCCGCTGCCTCCGGCGGCGCTCCCGCCGGTGCCCCTCCCGGCGCGCTCACGGTCGAGGCGAAGGTGCTCGAGTACAAGGAAAAGACGCTCGAGACCGCCGCCGGCAAGCCCTTCACGATCTGGTTCGTCAACGAGGACGGGCCGGGAACGCCGCACGACGTCGAGCTGCGCAACGCAGACGGCAGCGTCATCAAGAAGCAGCCACCGACCGATGGCGGCAAGTCGCAGGCGTACACCTACGACGCGCTGCAGCCGGGCACCTACACGTACATCTGCTCCATCCACCCGATCCCGGCGATGACCGGGACGCTGACGGTCAAGTAGGCGGCGGGACACGGCGCTCAAGCTCGATCGAACCCGGCAGCTGATCCTCATCGGACTGGCGGCGGCGGCCATCCTCACGTTCGCGCTCATCCAGATTCGTGCCGGCATGGGCGGCAGCGCGACCGCGACACCGACCGACGAGCCCGCATTCATCGCGAAGGGCGCAGCCGCACCGGCGATCGTCGGAACCACCCTCGACGGCCAGCCGTTCGATCTCGCCTCGCTGCGCGGTCGATCCGTCGTGGTCAACTTCTGGGGCCCGAGCTGCGTTCCATGTCGCGACGAGTTCCCGCTGCTGAAGGCCAAGCTCGCCAAGTACGGCGGGAATGGCAGTAGCGCCGGCACAAGCGGCGGCATCGCGATCGTCGGAATCCTCATGGACGACCCGGTCGCGCCGGCGAAGGACTTCATCGCCCAATTCGCGGCCACATGGCCGACCGTGAACGACCCCGACAAGTCGATCCGGACGGCCTATCGCGTGGCGGCGCGGCCGCAGACGTACTTCATCGATCGGGACGGAATCCTCCGAGCCATCCAGGTCGGCGAGCTCACCGACGAGGAGTTCGAGAAGCAGTACGCGCTGATCAGTGGAGGTGCCGCCGCTCCGAGCGGCACCCCTGTCCCGCTGCCGGCCGCGGCGACACCGTCCGAGGCGGCGATGCCGTGATCGAGGTCTCGGGCCTGCGCATGGCCTACGGCGATCGCGAAGTCCTCGACGGGGTCGACCTGGTCGTGCGACCGGGCGAGCTCGTCGCGCTGCTGGGCGCAAACGGCGCCGGCAAGACGACCACGGTTGAGACGATCGAGGGGTATCGCGCGCCCGACGCGGGCACGGTGCGCGTGCTCGGCGCGGATCCGCGGCGGGGCGGGCCGGCGCACAAGGCGAGAGTCGGGCTGATGCTGCAAGGCGGCGCCGGGCTGGAGCCGCGCGCGACCCCGCGCGACCTCGTCCGGATGTACGCGGCGTTCCACCGCGGTGGCCCGCGGCCGGAGGAGCTGCTGGAGCGGGTCGGGATCGCGTCGGTCGCGGGGACGCGGGTGCGCCGCCTGTCCGGTGGCGAACGACAGCGGCTCGCGCTCGCGATCGCGCTCGCGGGTGAGCCGGAGGTGCTGATCCTCGACGAGCCGACCGCCGGCATGGATCCCGCGGCTCGGCGCGAGACGCGCTCGCTCGTCGCGGGGCTGCGCGAGACCGGCCGGACGATCCTGCTCACGACGCATGATCTCGGCGACGTCGAGGCGCTCGCGACCCGGGTCGCGATCCTGCATCGGGGACGCATCGTGGTCGACGACACGGTCGATTCGATCGTCCAGGGCGGCTCGACCGCGGTCCGGTTCCGGCTCCATGCGCCGCCTCCGCCCGACGCCGTCGCGCAGCTCTCGCGGCGGATCGCCGCGCTCCATCCCGAATCTCGCCTCCGCACCGTCCCCGGCTCGGATGTCGCGTTCGAGATCGAACCCGGCGCCGCATCCGCGGACGTCGCGACCGAGATCACGAGCTGGGCGGCCAGGGAAGGCTTGCTTGTCGTCGAGCTTCGTGCCGGCGCCGCGTCGCTCGAGGATCGCTACCTCGAGATCACCGGCGACCGCGACATCGAGTCGGTGGCATGAGCGCGGCCCCCGTCACCCGCTCGATCAGTGCGCTGGCTGCCCTCGAGCTCAAGCTCACCGCGCGCCGCGGCGAGAACATCCTGGCCACGATCATCATTCCGGTTGCGGTGCTGCTGTTCTTCGCCGGCACCTCGGTGATCCCGCTGGCGACCCACCCGGTCGACTTCCTCCTGCCCGGCTCGATTGCCCTGGGGCTGATCGCGGCGGGGATGGTCAACCTCGGGATCGCAACCGCCTACGACCGCTCCTACGGCGTCCTCAAGCGCCTCGGCGGCTCGCCGCTGCCGCGGTGGGGGCTGATCGTCGCGAAGCTGCTGGCTGTCGGCGTGCTCGAGGTCGTCCAGGTCGTGGTGCTCATTGCAGCTGCCGTGTTCGTGCTCGGCTGGACACCCGGCCCCGCGTGGTCGCCGGTGCTGTTCCTGGCCGCGCTGGTCCTCGGCACGGCCGCGTTTGCGGGCCTGGGCCTGCTGCTCGCCGGAACGCTGCGCGCCGAGGCGACGCTCGCGCTGGCGAACGCGCTGTTCCTCGGCTTCCTGATGCTCGGCGGGATCATCCTGCCGGTCGACCACCTGCCGGGCTTCCTGCAGCCCATCGCGGGCTTCCTGCCCGCAACCGCGCTGTCCGAGCTCCTTCGCTACGCGCTCGACTCCGGCGGCCCGCTGCTCGTCTCGCCGGCCGCGCCCTTGGGCATCCTGGCCGCTTGGGCAGTCGCCGCGATCGCCCTCACGATCCGCACCTTCCGCTGGGACTAGCTGCCCACCGCGCTCCGCCCAGCTTCGGGGGGCGCTCCTCAGCTCCCGTTGTGCATTCTTGCTACCCAATCCGACGTGGTTGGAGCCCGCCACGATCCAATCGGGCCGCGACCACGTCGATTCGTGCAATTCGCCGCTGGGCGTTGACGACGTTGGGCCCAGATCCGGCTGATTTGGAGGCCCTGAGAAGCGCAGCTCGTCAATTTGCCACGCCGAACTGCACGAGCGGAAAAGAAAGAACCCCGGGTGGTCGGGACCCGGGGTTCTGAGGATGATGCGATTGGTTGCGGGGGAAGGATTCGAACCTCCGACCTTCGGGTTATGAGCCCGACGAGCTGCCGCTGCTCCACCCCGCGAGGGCTGTCTACTCTAGCCGAAACGGCCGATTCGGTCAAAAGGGGCAGGCGGCGCGCACCGACGGAGGCCGCCGTATGCTCGGTCGATGCGTCCGTACAGCCCTGATTCCCCGTGGGATTTCGATCCCGCGATCACGTACCTGACCCATGGCACGTACGGCGCGTGCCCGCGGCCGGTGATCGAGTTCCAGCGGAACCTGCGGGCAGAGCTCGAGTCCAATCCCATCCAGTTCCTCACCCGCGAGCTCGAAGGCCGGCTCGATGCCGCCCGCCGGGAGGTCGCGGCGTTCCTGAACGCGGACCCGGAGGGCCTGGTCGTCGTCCCGAACGCGACGACCGGCGTCGCGACGGTGCTCGAGTCACTCCGCCTGCGGCCGGGCGACGAGCTCCTGACGAACGACCACGAGTACAACGCCACCGTCAACGCGCTCGAGGAGGTCGCAGCGCGGGCGAAGGCGCGCGTGAAGATCGTCGAGGTCCGGCTGCCGATCCGGCATCCCGAAGAGGTCGTCGAGGCACACCTCGCCGCGGTCACCCCGCACACCCGCATGGCGCTCATCAGCCACATCACGAGCCCGAGCGGCCTGGTCTTCCCGATCGAGACCCTCGTCAGGGAGCTGAACCGGCTCGGGGTCGACACGCTGGTCGACGCGGCGCACACGCCCGGACAGCTGCCCGTCGACCTCAAGGAGCTCGGCGCCGCGTGGTGGACCGGCAACGGCCACAAGTGGCTGTGCGGCCCGAAGGGCGCCGGCATGCTGTACGCCCGAGAGGACAGGCGCGCGGAGCTCCGGCCGCTCGTCACGAGCCACGGCCGCAATGACCCGCGTCAGGATCGAGCGCCGCTCTGGAAGGAGTTCGACTGGCAGGGCACGCACGACCCGACGGCGTTCCTGTCGCTGCCCGAGGCGCTCCGCGTGATCGGCTCGCTCGATCCGGGCGGCTGGCCGGCACACATGGCGTCGAACCACGACAGGGCCGTGAACGCCCGTCGGCTGCTCAACGAACGCCTGGGGCTCGAGCCGATCGCGCCCGACTCGATGCTCGGATCGATGGCATCGATCGCCCTGCCGATCGAGCCGGACGAGGCGACGGCCGACGCGCTGTCGCGCTCGCTTGCGAGCGAGGACCGCTTCGAGGTCCCGGTCGTGCCGTTCCCGGTTCGGGCGTGCCGCGTCCCCGGCCAGCCGCCCGCTCGGGCGTTGCTTCGAATCTCCGCGCAGCGCTACAACGAGCCGTCCGACTACGAGCGACTCGCCGATGCGCTCGAGCGTCGAGGCCTGGGGGCATCGACCGCCGCATCGACCGCTCGGCGGGAGCCCGTGACGCCCTCGGGTATCGTGGCGGGGTGACAGAAACCTCGATCAAGCCCGGCAGCGCCGAGAAGGACGAGCAGCTCGACCAGCTGCGGTTCCTCCATCGCGTCGCGCGCATGGCCACCACCGCGGGCACGTGGGAGGAGCTCCTCGAGACCGTCGTCGACGAGACCCGCGACGCCCTTCGCGCCAGCGTCTCGTCGCTGTACCTCCTGGACCGCGACGCCGAGAACCTCACCCTCGCCGCGACGAACGGCCTCGATCGCTACCAGATCGGCCGCGCGAAGGTGCCGTTCGGTGGCGGTGTCACGGGGCGCGTGGCGGCCACCAGAGAGCCGCTCGTGATCCCGGACGTCAGCCACGACGACCGATTCCTGTGGGTCCGCGGCATCGACCAGCGCCGGTTCATCGCATCGATGCTCTCCGTGCCGCTCGTGTGGAACGGCCAGACGGTCGGTGTGCTCAACGTCCAGACCGAGGACCGCCGCGAGTTCGCGCCTTCCGACGTGGACCACCTGCGCGCGATCGCGGACCTCCTCGCGGGCATCGTCGAGAAGGGCCGCATCCAGCGCGAGGCGGAAGCCCGCGCGACGGAGCTGAAGCAGATCGACGAGGCCCGCGCCGAGCTCATCGCGCTCGTGACGCACGAGCTGCGCACGCCGCTCGCGGTCGTGCGCGCGTATACGGAGCTCCTCGCCGAAGAGCCGGAGCTCGAGGGTCGCGAATCGCGCGACATGGAGCGCCGTGAGCGCCGCGCCAATTGGTACGCCTCGACCATGGAGCAGGTCGCGCGATTGGACCGGCTCGTGGATTCGATCCTCGCGTCCGTGCGCGTCGGCTCGGAGCCGGCGGCGGACCTTACGCCGGTCGATGTCGGCCAGGTTGTCGCCGAGGCGGCCGACGAGATGGCGCCGCTCGTCAAGCGGCATCAACTGCAGATCAAGGAGGGCATCCGGCTGTTCGCCCTGACGGACCCCTCGCGCCTCCGGCAGATCCTCGAGCACCTCGTCGAGAACGCGGTCAAGTACGCGCCGCCGGAGACGGCGATCACGCTCGATTGGAGGATGGCCGAGGGCGGCGTCCGCATCGGCGTGTCCGACGAAGGCCCCGGCATCCCCGAGGAGTGGCGCGAGCGGATCTTCGAGCCGTACGCCCGGCGCGAGACGCACACCGCGCGCGGGTCCGGCATCGGGCTGTACGCGGCGCGGAAGCTCGCGGAGTCCGTCGGCGCTCGATTGTGGTGCGAGCCGGCGAAGGGCCACGGCGCGAAATTCGTGATTGCCCTGCCGGCCGTGGCCGCGGTCTAGTAGCGTTCCCGCGCCATGGACCGCATCCCGATTCCCCGCCCGCCTCGACCGCTGCGGATCCTCGTCGTCGACGACGATCCGGCGATGGTCGGCGCGATCACGGCGCTGGTCGGCACCGAGGGGCACCAGGTCATCACCGCGTACGACGGGCTGACCGCGGTCCG
>DATAIB010000277.1:0-2344 GCA_036262855.1 Candidatus Limnocylindrales bacterium | reverse complement strand
CGTCCGAGTCCCACCGCGACGAGCACCCAGATCGCAATCGCAGCGACGCCGGATCGCCACGCAACGAACGCATACGGCGAGACGCCGAGCTCGTAGGCGAACCGCGAGATCGGCCCGAGGAGCGCGAACAGGCACGCCGCGGATACGACGGTCAGCGTGCCGACCAGCGAGATTCCGCCGCGATCCGCGGGCGCGGAGGCAGCGGGCGGCATGCTGGTGGGCGTCACCGCACGATGGTATGGGCGCGGAGGCGGGTCAGGCCCCTCGCAAGGTCGGTCCAGCGGTCCGCTCCGCTACCCTCGGCCGGTGAACAAGGCTGATCGATCGAACCGCGCGGCGGGCCGCGTCGTGCTCGGCAATCCCGCGAACGGCAACGCGCCTCGCCCGACGGGCGCGTGCCGGATCCTGATGATCGGCGACGTGATCGGGAGCCCTGGTCGCAAGGCCGTCGAGGGCCTGCTGCTCGGCCTCCGGGAGGAGCGCGGGATCGACTTCGTGACCGCCAACGGCGAGAACCTCGCGGGCGGCATGGGCCTCACCCAATCGACCGCCGACGCGCTGTTCGAGCATGGCGTCGACGTCGTGACGTCCGGCAACCACATCTGGGACAAGCGCGAGATCTACCCCTCGCTCGACTCGAACGACCGGATCCTCCGGCCGCTCAACTACGGCACGACCGGCGTCCCCGGTCGAGGGTTCGGCGTCTACCACGCGCTCGACGGGACGGAGCTCGCGGTGATCAACCTCCAGGGCCGCACGTACATGCAGCCGATCGAGAACCCGTTCCTGATGGCCGACGAGCTGCTGGAGGAGGGGAGCGAGCCCCTGCCGCCGGTCCGCCTCGTGGACTTCCACTGCGAGATCACGTCCGAGAAGAACGCGATGGGCATCCATCTCGACGGCCGCGTCTCGGCAGTCGTCGGGACGCACACCCACGTGCCCACCGCGGACGAGCGCATCCTGCCGCAGGGCACCGCGTACCAGAGCGACCTCGGCTGCACGGGCGGCGCGTATTCCGTGATCGGGTTCGATCCCGCGACCGTGCTCCCGCGGTTCCTGAACGGCCTCCCGACGCGCTTCGCGGTCGCCGAGGGCCCCGTCGTGTTCAACGCGACGCAGGTCGACGTGGATCCCGCGACGGGCCGCGCGCTCGCGATCGAGCGCATCCAGCAGGTCTGGGAGGCGTGAGCGGCAGGCGGCCTGATCGCCACCAGGCGCGCTCGAACTGGCGACCGCCGACGCCGTCGCACATCGATCTCCACAGCCACACCTGCCGCTCGGATGGCCTGCTGACGCCCGCGCAGCTGGCGGCGGATGCCGCCGCCGCCGGCATCACGCTCCTCGCCATGACCGACCACGACACGCTCGCGGGCGTGCGCGAGCTCCGCGCATCCGGCGGGACGCCGGCCGGGCTCGAGGTGCTGCCCGGGATCGAGCTCAACAGCGTGCTCAACGACCCCGGTGCCGCCGGGGAGGGCGAGGTCCACGTCCTCGGGATCGGGGTGGACCCGGACGACGACGAGCTCGAAGCGGCCCTCGCCCAACAGCGGGAGCGTCGCCGCACCCGGTTCGACCTGATGGTGCAGCGGCTACGGCAGCTCGGGCTGTCGATCGATGGTGCGCTGGAGGCCCAGCAGGAGCAGCGGGCGACCACGGACGACGACGCGCTCGGGCGGCCACGGATTGCCCGCGCGCTGATCGCCTGCGGCTACGCGACCAGCGTCGAGGATGCCTTCGAGAAGCACCTGTCGATGGGCCGCCCGGCGTACGTGCCCAGGCTCGGGCTTAACGCGGTGGAGTCCATCCGCGCGATCCGCAAGGCCGGCGGCCTCGCCTCGCTCGCGCACTTCGCGGAGGCTCCCGGGCACCTCGGCTTCCTGCGCGAGCTCATGGATGCGGGCCTGAACGGCCTCGAGGTCTACTACCGTGCGTACGATCAGGGGACCGTCGGGCTCCTCAAGGACGTCGCCGTACGCCTGGGGCTCGTCATGACCGGTGGCACGGACTACCACGGCGACCACGAGCGGTACGCGGAGGCGCACGCCCAGCTGTATGTTCCGGATGAGGTCGCCGATGGCGTGCGATCAGCGGTGCGATCTGCCGTGCGGCAGGGAGTCGCCCGCTCCACGTAGGATGGCCGTCCCATGACCGCCGGACGCATGCTCCCGATGCTCGAGGTCGCCCCGCCGCCCGCCACCGAGGCGCGCGACGCGGCCGCTGCCGACGATGCACGCGTCGCGGAGTTCAGGCCTGAGCCCCGCGCGCTGCCGAGCTTCTACGTCTGGACACTCGGCTGCCAGATGAATCGGAGCGATTCGGAGGAGATGGCCGGCCGGCTGCTTGC
>DATAIB010000276.1:0-5877 GCA_036262855.1 Candidatus Limnocylindrales bacterium | reverse complement strand
CCGGTCGGCTCGGCGATCTCGATCGCCTCCCAGCAGTGGTCGAGGGCGCGCGCCGGGTCACCATCGACCAGCGCGTTCTCGGCCTCGCCCCACAGCGCCGGAAGGATCAGGTCCACCTCCCCGCTTGGTCGCGTGATGGCGAGGGATGCGTCGAGGAGCGCCCGCGCGCGCTCCACGTCCCCTCGACCGAGGGCCACGAAGGCGATCGCGGCTCGCGATCCGATCGTGCCGCGCCGGCTCCCGTGCTGGACGAGCTCGAGCTCGGCCGTGCGAAGCGCATCGTCCCAGGACCCGGCGGCCCAGTCGATGAGCGCCGAGGTCGCGGACATCACGTGGCGGCAATAGGACTGCTCGATGGCGTCGGCATACCGGATGCCCTCGGCGATGCCGAGACGCGATCGCGGGTAGTCCATCAGGCGAGCGGCCACGTCCGCCGTGACCCGATAGTTGGTGACGCCGGGACCTTCGAAGCCTGCGTCTCGCGAGCGCCGCGAGACGTCGAGCATCCGTGGCAGCGCCTCCTCCGGGCGCCCATCGAGCGCATCGGCCATGGCGCGAAGATGCTCGACACCGAGGAGCCACACCTCGCGGTTGCGGTCGTCCGGTGGGAGGTCGTGGGCCGGCGCCTCGCACTCGTCGAGCCGGCTGCGCGCCTCGGCAATCCGCACGCCATCGAGCTCGATGAGGGCCTGGAAGTACCTGAGGAGCACCAGCACCTGCGTCCGCTGCTCGGAGGGCGGCTGGGCCAACAGCTCGGCCTCGGCTCGCTCGAGCAGCGCGAAGCGTTCGCTGCGAGGGCGGACTTCTCGCCGGGATGCGTTCGCAAGATCGAGCAAGGCCGCGGCGGCTTCGATCGGCTTGCCCGTCTCGAGGTACAGCTCGCGCGCCTTCGACGTCCCGAGCTCGATCGCCGGGATGTCGTCGATGGAGAACCCGGCATCCGCATACCCGGTCCAGAGGGATGCTTCTTCCTCGAGCGGCAATCCGGCCGGAATGTTGGCGATGGCCCGGCGATACAGCTCGAACTGCTCGAAGCGGCTTGACAGCGAACCCGCTGCCGCAGCGCCCGCCAGCGCAGCGCGAAATGCCTCCGAGCGGAGGCCCGCGCGCTCGTAATGGACGGATCGTTGCACCTCGGTCGCCCCGATCAAGGCGGTCCCGAACTCTGCCGCGCGCGCGTGGAGGCGGCGCAGCTCGCCGGTCGGGACGCTGTCGTACATGGCATCGCGAAGGAGCTGGTGCCGGAAATCGAGATAGCCCGCCGCAACGGATTGCGAGGGGACGAGGATCGCGGCGGCGACCAGCTCGTCGATCGCGTCGTCGAGGCGTGGTTCGGGCTCGTTCAGAACGCCAGCGAGCACGCCCGGCGTGAACGATCGCCCGATCACGGCTGCCGCTCGCGCCGCGGCCTGCGCCTCGGGAGTGAGGCGCGAGGCTCTCGCCAGGACGGCGTCCTCGATCGTTGACGGGACGCCGGCTTCGCGGACCGCCCAGCCGTCGACCGGCTCGCCGCCCATCGCGGCGAGGAGCTCTTCGATGTGCAGCGGAATGCCGTTCGTCCGGCGGTGGATTGCTTCGGCCACGTCGCGGGGTGCCGGCAGGCCCGTGGCGAGGAGGAGCGTCGCCACCCGGGCGGTTTCCCGGGCATCGAGCCGGCCCAGCACAACCTCGTTTGCGACGCGCTGGGTGAGCAGGCGCGATCGCCATTCCCGATGGATCGAGCCGACCGGAAGCTCTTCCGGACGATAGGTCGCAATGATGAAGAGGGGCAGGTTCGTCGCGAGGCGGGCCAGCTCGCCGATCACCTCGAGGCTGAGCTCGTCGGCCCAGTGCAGGTCCTCGAACATGAACGCGGTCGGCTTCTCGATCGTGCGCTGGATGCGATCGACGAGGTCGTGGACGAGGATCCGGCGGGCGGCCAGCGAATCGGCGCTGCCGCTGGTGCGCTCGACCGACAACAGATCGGCCCCGAGCGAGCCGAAGTCCGCGGGCGCCAGCGCCCGGGCGAGGTCCCGGATGGACGCGAGCGGCACCAGCTGGTCCTGGGGCGCGATGGTCGCGGTCCCGATACGGAACCCCGCCTTCTCCGCCTGGCGGATGGCGCTGGCGACGATCCGCGACTTGCCGATCCCGGCCTCGCCGGCGATGAGCACGGTGCGCCCGCGGCCGGCTGCTGCTTCCTCGACGGACCGCCCGAGCTCCGACAGCAGGTCGTCGCGACCAACGAGCACCGGGCTCTGCAGGGTTCGGATCACTGACATGGCCGGAGTCTAAGCCCGAGATTCCGGGAGTCCATCGGTCGAATGACCAATCGGCCCCGGTCGAACCGTGGCGAGCGATGCATTCGGACCGATATTTCGGTCGATGTTGCGGGGCCTATCGGTCGATTCACCGATGGCATCGGTCGCGCGGAATCCGAGTCTTCGTCCAGCTTCGAACCACGAGGCGAACGGAGGCACGACGAGATGACGCACCGACACGCACCCGGGACGCGACTCCTCCACATCATCGCCACGCCACGCGGGCTCGCCTCGAACACGGGCCGGGTGTCGAGCTGCCTGCTCGAAGCGCTGCGCGAGGCCGAGGATGACCTCGACGTCACCACCCTGGACCTCTTCCGCGCCGACCTCCCATCGGTCGCCGGCCGGAACATCGAGACGAAGTACCGGCTCATGACCGGCCAGGACGTCGACGAGGACTCGAAGGCGTCCTGGAGCGAGATCGAGGGCACGATCCAGCAGTTCCTCGCGGCGGAGGTGTACCTGCTGACCGTGCCGATGTGGAACCTCGGCATCCCGTACGTGCTCAAGTACTACATCGACGCGATCGTCCAGCCGGGCTACCTGTTCCGGTACAGCCCCGAGGGCCTGGTCGAGCCGCTCGTCCACGGCAAGAAGATGGTCGTGGTCATGTCGTCCGGGTCGGACTACACGCCCGAGTACATGCGCGGCTACGACTTCGCCGAGCCCTACCTGCGCGCGATTTTCGGCTTCGTCGGCATCACCGACATCACCTTCGTGCGCGCCGGTGGCATGGACATGGGTCCGGACATCCGCAAGGCCGGCCAGCGCTCCGCGATCGCGGAAGGACGCGCCCTCGTCGCGTCCGGTGCCTGGCGCCCGGCGCCCGCAACGCCCGTGTCGCCGTCGGTGATGTCCCCCGACGCCGCTCCTGCCCCGGCCCTCGTGGCCTGAGTCACCAACCCCACAACGCTCGAAAGGAGCAATCGCATGGCGAAGTTCATGGACGTTCATTCCGGGTTCTTCGGCGTCACCGCCGCCCAGCTCCAGGAAGCGCATGACCGCGACCTGGCGATCGAACGGGACGAGGGCGTGCACTTCGAGCAGGCGTGGCTCGATCCCGATTCCGGAAAGGTCTTCTGCCTCGCGACCGGCCCGTCGCGGGAGGCCGTGATGCGCATCCACGAGCGCGCGGGCCACCCGACGGCCGAGGTCTACGAGCTTCCGATCGAAGTCTGAATTCGACGGCACATCACGCACGAAGGAGGGAAGGAACCATGGGCAAGCAGACACTCAGGATCACGATCGTGCTGGGCATGCTCGTGACGCTGCTCGGCGGGACGGGCATCTTCGCGACGTTCAGCGATCGCGCCACCGCGGGCGACAACAGCGTGACGACGGGAGAGCGAGCGAAGGCGGCGGACCTGAAGATCGCGGCGGTTGATCCGTCGGAGCAGCCCGCCGGCGCCACGCTCTGCGTGCCGGCCACCACCACGTGGTCTGACGACACGACGACGGCCCAGTTCACCGCGGGCTCGATCCAGCCGGGCGATCACCTGCAGCCCGCCTATCTCTGTCTGCTGAACGCGGGAACGGGCCCGCTTTCGGTGAACGCGTCCGTGCTCGACGTGGTTGACGCCGACATCGACTGCACCGGCGACGAGTCAGCTGCGGGCGACACCACCTGCGGCGTCGACCAGACCACGCTCCAGCCTCAGGACGGCGAGCTCAGCCCGCTGCTGGTCATCGCTATGACCGCATTCGACTGCTCGGACCCGGGCACCACGTTCGGACCAGGCACCGAGCACGCGCTGAGCCAGTACGGCGCGCAGCCGATCCAGTTCACGGCGGCTGCCACGGGTTTCGTGCTCGCACCGAACTCGGTCGCGTGTCTCCGCCTTCAGGCGACGTACCCGACGCCGACGGAGGAAGAGGCGCAGATCGCACAGACCGACCGCGTGACCTGGAAGTTCGCGTTCGACGCGACGGCCCAGTAGCCGTGGCGACCCGGACGCTTCGCGCTCCGGCGATGACCCGAGGGTGGCTTGGCGCCGCCCTCGGCGTCGTCACGCTCGTGCTGCTGATCCCGCTGACGATCTTCCTGGTTGCATCGTGGCTGCTCGGCTGGCAGCTGGTGAGCGTCCAGACCGGCAGCATGAGCCCGACGTTCGGCGTCGGATCACTGGTGGTCCTCGGCCCTGTCGACCCGGCGGATGTCGACGTCGGCATGGCGATCGCGTTCATCGACCCGGCGGACGCAACCCGTCTCGTGACGCACCGCGTGGTTGGCATCGCGCCGGGCTCGGAGCTCGGCTTCATCACTCGCGGCGACGCCAACGCGACCGCGGATCCCAATCCGGTGCCGGCACGCCTCATCCGCGGCCGCGCCCTTTGGCACATCACCTACCTGGGCACGGTCATGGACTGGCTCCAGTGGCCGCGTTCGTTCGTGCTGCTCGTTGTCGTGCCGAGCCTCCTGCTCGTGCTTTCCGAGCTTCGGTCTCGGCGCGCTCGGATGCGCGCTCCGACCCGCTCCATCGTCGTCGCCTGACGGACCCAGAAGAGGAGATCAGATGTTCCGCCGCCTGCGAGCTCTTTCCATGCTCACGGCCGTGGTGGTCGGCGCCATCGGCCTGCCGAGGACGGCTGCCGCCGCGACCCTCGACCTCGACAGCTGCTCGGGGACCGGATTCGATGTCGTCGCGCTGTGGTCCGCGATCCTGGACGCGAACGACGAGACGGGCCACCCCGGACCGGACACCATCCGCCTCGCGCCCGGCTGCACGTACTCCCTGACGGCCGACCTCGCCGGCACGGAGTTCACGATGCCGCCCATCACCTCCGCGGTGACGATCATCGGTCGCGGGGCAACCCTGTCGGTGGATGTTGCGAGCAACTGCATCTGCGATCCGGCCGGCCTGTTCGACATCGCGGCCGGGGGCGACCTCGCGATCTCCGATGTCACCCTGCGGAACACGGTCGGCCATCCCGACGGGTCCGTGTTCTCGAACCACGGGTCCGCCCTCGCGTCGAACATCGTGATCGACAATCAGGGCCAGGGCATGTACGGGCCCGCGATCGTGAATCGCCTGGATGCTTCGTTCTCCCTGGACAGCTCCACGATCGAGAACCTGAACACGAGCGACCTGACGCGCGGCAACGCGATCGCAAACGGCGGCTCCATGTACGTCATCGACTCGGTCATCCGAGACGCGGGAACGTCGCTGACCTTCGAGAAGGACGCGATGACGTCCACGAATCGTCGGTCGGTCACGAATACCGGCAGCCTCCACATCATGGGCAGCAGCCTGTCGGTCACGCCGCTGAACCACCTGGACGACGTTCGGTGGGGCGCAGGCATCACGAACAGCGGCGATCTCGCGATCGAACGAAGTGCCCTCACCGGGTTCCGTGCGTCGATTCCGGGCGCCGGCATCTTTAACAGCGGCACGCTGACCCTCGACGCCTCCACGCTCGAATTCAACCGCGCCATCGGCGCGTCCGGCCGGGGCGGCGGGCTCGTCAACGATGGCACGGCGACGATCCTGAGCTCGAGCTTCGTGGGCAACTCGGCGGACCAGGAGGGCGACGGCATCCGCAATGCGGGCCTGCTGAGCGTCTCCTGGTCGACCTTCTG
>DATAIB010000275.1:0-5982 GCA_036262855.1 Candidatus Limnocylindrales bacterium | reverse complement strand
TGCAGGCGTCGCGCCCGCGACCCGTGCGGGCCTTGAGAGCGTCTCGCAAGGGAAGCGGCCGGAGCCCCGCCGGCACGACGGCGAGGCTCCTGAGAACAGATACGCGCCCGCGTGGCCGGCGGATCGAGCGGGCCGAGGCTCGGTCAGGCAACCGTGAATCGATTTGGTGCGAATCTGCACCGGGCCGCCTAACGCCGACGCGAATCCTTCGTTATCTCCATTGCAGGCCTCGAGCCGCGATGTCGTTCCCCCGGCGACAGACGCGCTCGGGGCCGCAACTTTTCCGTCAGGCAGCTGCGGCGAGCGCCACGCCGTCCCTCCGGATCCGTCGCAGGCCCAGGATCACGACGCCCGCCGCGACGGCCATCCAGCCCGCGGTCAGGTACGCGAGCGTGTAGTTGCCGGCCTGGTCGCGGATGATCGCCGCGACCTGGGCGAGGATCGCCGCACCCACCATGTGCGCCGCGTAGATCCAGCCGTACAGCACCCCGACGTTCTGGCGTCCGAACACGTCCGCGGTGAGCGCGACGGTCGGCGGCACCGTGGCGATGTAGTCGAGCCCGAAGATCACGCTGAAGATCAGGATGTCGCTCGAGTTGTGGAGCGCCGGCAGGAGCAGCAGGCTGATGCCCCGGAACGTGTAGTAGATGAGCAGCAGCTTCCGCGGGTCGTACCGGTCCGTGAGGTAGCCGCTCACGATGGTTCCGAAGAAGTTGAAGATGCCCATGAGCGCCAGGGCTCCGGCCGCGGCGCCGGGCGTGAACCCGTGATCCACCGCGTGGGCGATGAAGTGCTGCCCGACGACGCCGTTCGAGGTCGCCCCGCAGACGAAGAACGTCCCTGCGAGCAGCCAGAACTCCGGGCGGCGCGCGGCGCGCCGCAGGATCCCGCGATCGGAGCGGTGCGCGATCGGCGGCGCGCCCTCCGGCTGGCCGAGCGGCCGCGTCCCCACCGCGGCGGGACTCTCGCGCAGGAACAGCCCGGCCGGGATCGCGATGGCCGCGGCGAGGACCGCGACGAGGATCACGGCCACGCGCCAGCCCTGCTCCGTCCCCACGCCGGTCAGGATCGGGATGAAGAGCAGCTGCCCGGCGCTCGCCGCCGCGCCGAACAGGCCGACGACGAGCCCGCGTCGCTGGACGAACCATCGGTTCGCGATGATCGGGCCCAGCGAGCTCGCCACGAGTCCGGATCCGAAGCCGCTGACGATCCCGAACAGCAGCACGAGCTGCCACACCTCGTGGACGAGCGCCGAGAGGCCCATGCCCAACGCCGTGAGCATCAGCGCGCCGATGGCGAGGCGCCGAATACCGAACCGGTCGATGAGGACGCCGGACACGGGGCCGCCGAGGCCTAGGAGCAGCAGGCCCACCGAGCCGGCGATCGTCACCTGGCTCGTCGACCAGCCCGTGTCGTACTGGATCGGGAGGAGGAGCGCGCCGGGCGCCGCACGGGTGCCGGCGCCGATGAGGATCGCCACGAACCCGACGACCACCATGACCCAGCCGTAGAACAACCGCCCGCGCGTGCGCCCTCGCATCGCCGGGGAGTCTAACCGGTTGTTGGTACTTTGCAGGTTACGATTGGGTATCGTCGCCGGGCCACGTATCCGAGAGCAGGTAGCCCTCGGGGAACGGGTCCGTCGGGTCGACGAGCACCTGCGTCACGCCGGTGATCCAGGCCGTCCCGCGGATCGCCGGCACGATCGCGGGCCGGCCCGCGACGGCAACCTCCCGAACGATCCGCCCATCGAACGTCGACCCGATGACGGACGCGTGGGTCATCGATTGCCCGACGCGCATCGCGCCGCGGGCGTGCAAGGCCGCCAGACGCGCCGAAAGGCCGGTGCCGGTTGCCGATCGGTCCAGCCGTCCGGGCGCGACCACCACGGCATTCCTGGAGACCTGGCCGACGCCGCACCATGGTTCGGCAATCTGGACGATCGAGACACCCGCGATCCCCGGGTTCTCCGGATGGACCGGGTGGAGCTGCTCGCGCGCCGCGGCGTGGATCCGCGTACCCATCCGCGACAGGTCCGCAGCCTCCGATGGGACGAGCTCGAACCCGAGCTCGCGGGCATCCGCGATCGCGTACCACATGCCCCCGTACGCCACGTCGACCGTGATGGTGCCGACGCCCTCGACCTCGAGCGGCGCGCCGAGGCGGTCGGCGAAACAGGGGACGTTCTCGATCTCGATCCACTCGGCCTTGCCGTCGCGGCAGCCCGCCGTGATCTCCACGACCCCGCCCGGAGCCTCGAGGCGGAACGTGGTGACGGGCTCGTCCATCGGGACCATGCCCGTCTCGAGCAGCACCGTCGCGGTACAGATGGTGTTGGAGCCCGACATCGCCGCGTATTCGGTCGGCTCCATGATCACGTAGCCGTACGCGCAGTCGGGGCGCAGGGACGGCAGCACGATGTTCGAATGAACGGCGACGCTGCCGCGCGGCTCGTGGAGGAGCAGCCGCCGGACGGAGTCGTCGGCGCGGATCGCCTCCATCTGCTCGAACACGGTCGAGCCGGCGGGTGGCTCGACGCCCGCCACCACCACGTTGCCGATCTCGCCGCCCGCGTGGCAGCCGACGACGGTCAGGACCGGTCGGGCAGGGCTCCAGCGAATGGCGGCACGAAGCTCATCGGCGGTCACCGGCAGATGATGCACGCCTCGGAGACGTGCGAGGCGGCTGCGACGAGCGCGGCCCGGACGGGCTGCGCGCCGGTTCGGATGTTTGCTGCGGCCGCAGGCGGTTGCGCACCCAGGCCAGCGCGGTGAGCACCAGGAGCACGCGCGCACCGAACACGCGGAAGATCAGGAAGCGAGCGATTCCCCAGATCATCGGTGGGCGGTCAGTTCGGACGGTTCCGATGCATGACCGGCACGAGCTCGCGCTCGCGCCACTGGACGCGGGCGCGCCCGGTCAGGCCGGAGAAGCGATGGCACCGCGGGCACACGTGGATGCCGAACGCCTCCAGCATCTCGCGCACCACGGCCTCGGGAATGAGCCGACCTCGATGGCAATCCATGCGCACAGCATCGCGCGGGATCGCATCGTTCCCAGCATCAAGCCGGGCCGGCGACATTCCAACTGCGACCTCGATCACGTTGCGATCACGTTCGACGCCGCCGCGTCGGCGGGGGATCGACCGTGACAGGATGGAACCCGGCGAACTGCGTCTCGACGATCCCTTCCCCTCCGGTGAGCCCAGGGATCCGGTTCTGGACCTCGTGGACGCGCCCGGCCTGGACGAACGCCACGATCGTCGTTCGGGATGCGCTCGAGTGCTGGCCGAGGATCCGGCCGCCCGCGTTCAGGATCACGCCGGTGATGCCCTTGCCGGATTCGACCGGCGCGTCGATGCGCAGCGAGCTCATCGGCTCGCACACCACGACGCCGGCGTCACGCAGCGCGCGGCCGAGCACCAGCGCGGTCAGCTTCTTGAAGTCCGACATGGTCGACCCCGTCCGGCGATACCCGGAGTCGAACATCGTCACGACGCAGTCGGTGACGCGCCAGCCGTGGACCCCCTCCTCGAGCGCATCGGCGACCATCCGGGCCATCTGCGCCTCGAACTGCGGCACGGTGTTGAAGATCTGCAGCGGCACCAGCTTCACGTCGACGTCGAGACCGAAACTGACGCCCGAGCCGGGCTTTCCGGGCTCGATGCGCAGCCCGATCGTCGCGTTGTACGGGTTCTCCGAGGTGGGCGACGACTTGCCGCTGATGTTCGAATGGCTCGGCGAGCTGATGACCTCGAGCACCTCCGCGGTGCCGACGGGTCGCTCGATGCAGATCGTCGTCGTCGCGGCGAAGTCGACCTCGACGCCGTACTCGCGGGCCAGCGTCTCGCCGATGACCTCCTTCTGGACCTCGCCGTAGAGGGAGACCGCGATCTCGCCGCGCTCGTCGTCCTGGCGGACATCGATCAACGGATCCTGGTCGGCGAGCTCGTTGAGCGCGGCCCGAAGGCGACCGGCGTCAGCACCTCGCCTCGGCCGGACGACGGATTCGAGACCCGGCGGCGGGAACTGGCGTTCCTCGTCGGTCAGCCGCGCGACGCCGATGGGATCGCCGACCCGCACGCCCGCAAGCCCGGCGATCTTCGCGATCTGGCCAGCAGCGGCCGCCGGCGCCTGCGCCGCCCCGCCGGGCTGCGTCACGGCCAGGTGCGTGACGCGGCCCTCCTCGCCGTCGCCGAACGGCAGGTGGTCGCGCGCGCTGATCGTGCCGTCGAACAGGCGCACGTAGGCCACGCGCTCGCCCGACGCCGACCGCTCGATCTTGAAGACGCGGCCTCGAACGGGCGCATCGGGGTCGTCCTGCGCCTGGGGCAGGAGCTGCGGGACCGCGTCGAGGATGTCCCGGACGCCCTGCCCGCCGATCGCGGAGCCCATGAACACCGGGTGGACCTGCGCGGCCCTGGACTGCGCCGCAATCGCGCGCTGGAGCCGCGGCCACGGCACGGCGCCGCGCTCAACGTACGTCGCGAGCAGCGACTCGTCGTGCTCGCTGAGGCGTTCGATCGCCACTGCGGTCGTCGCCTCGTCGGCCTCGTCGAGCGGCAGGATCGCGACATCTGGAGTTCCCGGATCGATCGCCCGGCGAACAGGCACCACGGCGGGCGTCAGGCGATCGGCGATCTGGGCGAGCACGCGATCGGGGTCGGCGCCGCGACGGTCCAGCTTGTTGAGGAAGAAGAGCGTCGGCACATTGAGGCGTGCCAGCGCGCGGTACAGCAGCGGCGTCTGCGGCTGCACGCCTTCGACCGCCGAGATCACGAGGATCGCGCCGTCGAGGACGCGCAGGACGCGCTCGACCTCCGCGATGAAATCCGGGTGGCCGGGCGTGTCGAGGATGTTGACCGTGAGGTCGTCGATCGCGAACGAGGCGACCGCCGACTTGATCGTGATGCCGCGCTCCCGCTCGAGCGCAAGGCTATCGGTCTGGGTGGTGCCGGCGTCGACGCTGCCGATCTTCGAGATGGCGCCTGCGGTGTAGAGCAGGCGCTCGGTGAGGGTGGTCTTACCTGCGTCGACGTGGGCGAGGATGCCGAGGTTCAGGGTGCGCATCGCGAGTCATGCCTTCCATGCGAGTCGGGGACGACGTCTGGAACGACACGGCTGCTGCCACCGGAACCTCCTTCCTCTGAATGGGCGCTCATCGTAGCGTGCGCCCCTCACAACGGCGAGACGTCCAGGCTCGGCCGGAACGTGGCCGGATCATCGTCGACCGGTGGTGGCTTCAGCCGCCAGATGGAGCGGATGAGGCCGGGCGCGGCAACGAACATCACGGCGAGCGCGATCACGAAGGTCAGGATGTCGAGGGGCGTCCCGGTCTCGACCACCATCGCCTTCGCGCCGTTGCTGAGCGCGCCGAACAGGATGCACACCAGCACGATCCCGCTCGGGCGCAGGCCGGCGATGAGCGCCAGCGCCAGCGCCACGAACCCCGCCCCGCTGCCGGACAGCCCGCCGGCGGGCCCGAGGGTCAGGAACGCGCCGCCCATGCCGATGATCCCGCCCGACATCGACATCGCGAGCACGGTTGCGCGCCCGGGCCGCATGCCCGCCGATCGAGCGGCGGTGCGGCTGTAGCCGGTGGCGCGGAGCTCGAACCCGAGCGTCGTCCGGAACAGCACGAACGAGGTCACCGCCGCCATGACGAGCGCGGCGACGAGGCCCCAGTCGAGGCGGATCGTTTCCAGGTTGAAGATCCGCGGGACGCTCGGCAGCTGCGTCATCGGGCGGAAGTTGAACGAGCGGGTGACGTAGATGATGGTCTGCGCGGCGATCGTGTTGAACATGAGCGTCGTGATCACTTCGTGGGCGCCCGTCCGCGCCTTCAGCAATCCGGGCAGGAAGCCGTACCCCGCCCCGAAGAGCGTCCCGGCCCCGATCGCCAGGATCAGCACGATCGGAGCCGGTGCCAGCCCGGTGAGCAGTGTCGCGGCGACCAGCGCCCCCAGGCCGCCCATCGCGAACT
>DATAIB010000274.1:0-3439 GCA_036262855.1 Candidatus Limnocylindrales bacterium | reverse complement strand
CGGGTACGACCCGCTGTTCGAGCCCGCGCGCGAACGCGCCGGCGGACGAACCTTCGGGCAGTACGGGGCCGCGGAGAAGGATGCGATCTCGCATCGGGGCCGGGCGGCCCGGCGGATGACGCCCGTGCTCCGGGACCTGGGCTTCTAGGCCTCCGCCGCGGGTGCCGCGGCGCTCGTGCCACGGGAAGGGCGACGCCGGGTGGTTCCATCAGCCTGCCAGCTCCCACCCGGCGTCAGCCGCGAGACGCCGGAAGATCGCGTTCGGTTCCGAAGCCGTTTCCCCGGGTCGCGCGGCGGCCGCCCCGTATGATGGGCGCCGCCGTCGGGGCGTAGCGCAGCCTGGTAGCGCACATGCTTTGGGAGCATGAGGCCGTCGGTTCGAATCCGACCGCCCCGACCATCACGCGCAGCGCCACGCCGCGGCCGTAGGTCCCGTAGGACTTTCGTAGCGTTCCGATCCCCACCGTCCCGCCACAGACTGTCGCTTCTCCGCACCGGTCTTGGGGGATCGAGTGGAAGCAGCGTCCTATGTGCGCGTCCTCGTCGTCGAGGACGACGCTTCAAACCGGGCCCTCCTGGAAGCCTTGCTTCGCCGGGAGGGCTACGACGTCAGCACCGCGACGAACGGCCTCGACGGCCTGCGCGCGGCCCGCTCCGATGCGGCGGACCTGGTGCTGCTCGACATCGAGATGCCCGGCATGAACGGGCTCGAGGTCTGCCGCGCGCTGCGCGCCGATCCGGCAACCGTCGCCCTGCCGATCATCCTCCTCACCGGCCGCACGGAGACCCGGGACGTGGTTGCGGGCCTCGACGCCGGCGCGGACGACTTCCTGCGCAAGCCGTATGAGCGGGCCGAGCTGCTCGCCCGCATCCGGAGCGTGCTCCGGCTCGCCGAGGCGCTGGCCGAGGTCGACGGCGCCCACGGCGTCATCGCCGCGCTGGCGAACGCGGTCGAGGCCAAGGACGCGCTCACGGAGCGGCACTGCCAGCGCCTGTCGACGCTGGCGCGCGAGCTGGCGGTCACGGCCGGGGTGCCGCATGGAGAGCACCGACCGATCGTGCTCGGCGCGATGCTGCACGACGTCGGGAAGATCGGCATCGCCGATTCCCTGCTCGCCAAGCCGCTGCCGCTGACCGAGGACGAGTGGGCCGTGATGCGGACCCACCCCGTGATCGGCGAGACGATCTGCCGCCCCCTGCGTGGCAGCCGCCACTTCCTGCCGGTCATCCGGCACCACCACGAGCACTGGGACGGCGCCGGCTACCCGGACCACCTGCGCGGCACCGCCATTCCCATCGGCGCCCGGATCGTGGGGCTCGTCGACGCGTTCGATGCGATGGTCCACGACCGGCCGTATCGACCGGCGCGAACGGTCGACGAAGCGCTCTCGGAGATCACGCGGCTCGCCGGACGCCAGTTCGATCCGGGCCTCGTCGCGGCGTTCGTGCCGCTCATGCGCGGCGAGCCGGTCGTGCCCGACGAGTCGTCGTGGCTCCGCTCGCTGCGGCCGTCGATGGCCCGGATCCAGTCCGGCTAGCCATGTCCGCGATCGTCGTCTCGATCCTCGACCTCAGCTTCCTCGCGCTGTTCGCCGTCGCGGTCCGCGACTACCGCCGGCATCCGGAGCCACTCCGGCTCGCGGTGCTCCTCGTGTTCGGCTGCCTGTCGGCCGTGCTCATCGGATCGGTGGTCGCGCGCCTGGTACCGGGCATCCAGCCGTTCGTCAGCATCGTGACCTCCGCCGCGCTGCTGGCCGAGCCGATCGCGGCCCTGTGGCTCGTCGGCCAGTTCTGGGCACCCGCGCGCCAGTTCATCACGGTGGGCCTCGTCCTGTGCGCCCTGATCGGGCTGTTCGTGGTGTACAGCCTCGTGTTCGGGCCCACGGTGCTCCGGCCGATCATGGGTGGGCTGCTCCTGCTGATCGGCGTGTACTTCGGTGTCTTCGAGATCGTGCCGGCCGTCGGCCTTGCGATGGAGGGCCGGCGACGGGCCGGCACGTCGCGGGTCCGGATGCTCGTCGGGGCCTTCGCGACGCTGGCTCTTGGCGTCGCGTTCGTCGGCCTGATCGCCGCCGGGGCGCTGCCGGCGTTCCAGGGCAGCATCGAGCTGGCGGTGGAGGTGCTCGCGCTCGTTGCCGCGTTTGGCTACCTCGTCGCGTTTGCCCCACCGCGACTGCTCCGGCGGCTGACCCAGCAGACCATCACCTATGACTTCATCCGCGAGCTCAATGCGATCCCCGACGGTGTGGGGAGTGCGCGAATCTGGTCGATCCTGGCGGCGACCGCCGTGCGGGCGACCGGGGCCGCGCGGGCAGCAGTGATCATCGGGAAGGACGTCGTCGCGGTCGCGGATTCCGCGGACCCGAGCGGGTTCACCCTGCGCCGCGAGCTCGCGCTACCGGGCATTGACACCCCGACGCCGGCACGGCTGGAGCTCAGCTTCCGCGGTCGCCCGCTGTTCGTCGAGGACGACGAGGAGGTCCTGCGCCTGCTTGCGGACCGGACGTGGCGGACTGTTGAGCGTGACGACGCCATCCGCGAGCGCGAGCGGCTCATCGCGGAGCTCCGCGCCGCGAGCGCGGCGAAGAGCGACTTCCTGGCGGCGATGAGCCATGAGCTGCGGACGCCATTGAACGCGATCATCGGCTTCTCGGAGCTCCTGCTCGACACCCCACAGGGGACCGCAGACGTGGCATCCGACCCCGCCCGCGTCCACGACTTCGCCGGCCACATCCACGGCTCCGGGCTCCACCTGCTCGAGCTCATCAACGAGGTCCTGGACCTCGCCCGCGTGGAGGCGGGCCGGCCTGACCTCAAGCCGGTGCCGTTCGACCTGGCGGCCCTCCTTGGCGAGACGATCGCGGCGATGCGGCCGCTCGCGCAACGCAAGTCCCTCGTGCTCGTGCTGGAGTCGCCGGACGAGCTGCCGCTCGTCGCGGATCCGAGCCGCATGCGCCAGGTCGTCTTCAACCTCGTCTCGAACGCGATCAAGTTCACCCCTGCCGCCGGCCGGGTGGTGGTTCGCGCGCAGCAGGTAGCCGAGCGCGTCGTGCTGGTCGTCGAGGACACCGGCGTCGGCATCGAGCCCAAGGATCTCGGGCGCGTGTTCGAGGCGTTCGAACAGGTCGGGTCGGGCTCGACGCGCGAGGGCACCGGACTCGGGCTGGCCCTGACGCGGCGGCTCGTCGAAGCCCACGGCGGAACCATCGAGCTCACCTCCCAGGTCGGTCGCGGCAGCCAGTTCACGGTCCGGCTGCCCGCGAACGCCAGCACGGTCCTCGAGCACCGCTCACCGATGCCGGAGCTCCAGCCGGGCCAGCCGGTGGTGCTCGTCGTCGAGGACGATCCGTCGGCCGCCGAGCTGCTCCGCGTCTACCTCGAGGGCGCCGGATACGCCGTTGCCACGACCGCGCGCGGCGAGGAGGCGCTGCGCTGGGCA
>DATAIB010000273.1:0-1748 GCA_036262855.1 Candidatus Limnocylindrales bacterium | reverse complement strand
GCAGGGCCGCCCGGTCGTCATCATCGCCGAGGACGTCGACGGTGAGGCGCTCGCGACGCTCGTCGTGAACAAGCTCAAGGGCACGATCTCCGTGCTCGCCGTCAAGGCGCCGGGCTTCGGCGATCGCCGCAAGGAGATGCTGCGCGACATCGCGACGCTGACCGGCGGCACCGTCATCAGCGAGGAGATCGGCCGCAAGATCGACTCCGTCACCGCCGAGGACTTCGGCAAGGCTCGCCGCGTCGTCGCCACCAAGGACGACACGACGATCGTCGACGGCGAGGGCTCCGCGGATGCCATCAAGGCCCGCATGACCCAGATCAAGGCCCAGATCGAGGACACGACCTCCGACTACGACCGCGAGAAGCTCCAGGAGCGCCTCGCGAAGCTCGCCGGCGGCGTGGCCGTGATCAAGGTCGGGGCCGCGACCGAGGTCGAGCTCAAGGAGAAGAAGCACCGCATCGAGGACGCACTCTCGACGACCCGCGCGGCCGTCGAGGAGGGCATCGTCGCCGGCGGCGGCACCACCCTCCTGCAGGCAATCCCGGCGCTCGACAAGCTCAAGCTCGATGGTGACGCCCAGGTCGGCGTCGACATCGTGCGCAAGGCGCTGGAGGCCCCGGCTCGCCAGATCGCCGACAACGCCGGCCAGCCCGGCGAGGTCGTCGTCTCCAAGGTCAAGGCCATGAAGATCGGCGAGGGCTACGACGCCCTCAACGACCAGTACGGCGACATGTTCGCCAAGGGCATCGTCGACGCCGCCAAGGTGACGCGATCCGCCCTCCAGAACGCCGCTTCCATCGCCGCGATGGTCCTGACGACGGAGACGCTCGTCACCGACATCCCGGAGAAGCAGAACGGCGCGGCCGGCGGTGGCCACGGCCACGGCGGCCCGGGGGACATGGACTTCTAGTCCCTCCTTCACCCGCAACTCGAGAGCCCGGGCCGGCAACGGCCCGGGCTCTTCGATTCCGGGGCCCGCGTGCGCCGGCTCAACCGTGGACCGGTTCTTGGTCGCCTCCGTGACGGCTGCATGGACTGTCCTCGCACAGGCGGCGGGATAACCGCGAGCCGACGGCCTGCTGCGCCCCATCTGGCCGGACCCGCGCGCGACTTCCTGCATGAAGTCGTAGGGACGGGACGTCCGTGGGCGGGCCGAAGCCGTCTAAGCGGCAGATAAGCGATCGGGGCGACCATGCAGGGGACATGACCAAGCGCAAGCCGAGAGAGCTGGCCGCGGAGGCGCAGCGGCTGAACCGCGAACAGCTTGCGGCGTTGGGCGCGAAGGCTCGGGCGGCGCGGCTCCGTCGAAGGAAGACGCAGCAGGCTATGGCCACCCTCGCTCGGATTTCGCGATCGACCTGGAGCGACATCGAACGCGGGCTCGGCGGTGGCCACACGATGGACGCGTGGCAGCGGGTTGGGCTTGCGCTGGGGATGCCGCTCGTGGTGGATCTGCGCCGGGATGCGATGACCGAAACCGCAGACGCCGGGCACCTCGCCATTCAGGAGCTCGCGTTGCGCCTCGGCCGAAGGAACGGCTTCGCCGGATCCTTCGAACTCCCGACCAGGCCGACCGAGCCGTGGCGATCAACCGACGTCGCGCTTCGGAGTGACGCACGTCGCGTCCTCGTCCTCGAGGAGTGCTGGAACACGATCGGCGACCTCGGCGCGGCGACCCGGACGACGAACCGAAAGCAAGCGGAGGCCGAAGCCCTCGCCATCGCGATCGGCGGCGAGCGGCCCTA
>DATAIB010000272.1:0-6357 GCA_036262855.1 Candidatus Limnocylindrales bacterium | reverse complement strand
CGGGCAGCGCGCGTGACGCCGGAGCTGGCACGGGCGCCAGCGCACAATCGGAATCGTGGGCGAGTCGCTGCGAACCATCCTGCACGTCGATCTGGACGCGTTCTTCGCGTCCGTGGAGCAGCGCGACCATCCGGAGTGGCGGGGCAAGCCGCTCGCGGTCGGGATGGGCGGCACGAACGATCGAGGCGTGGTCAGCGCGGCGAGCTACGAGGCCCGCAAGTTCGGCGTCCACTCGGCAATGCCGATCCGGACGGCGAAACGCCTCTGCCCGGACTGCATCTTCGTGCCCGTGCGCGGGGCTGCGTACCAGGCGGCAAGCCGCGAGGTGATGTCGATCCTGCGGCGCTTCACCCCGCTCGTGCAGCCGATCTCGATCGACGAGGCGTTCATGGACGTCACGGGGTCACGCCTGCTGTTCGGCGACGGACCGGCGATCGCGCGGCAGATCAAGGACACGATCCGGACCGAGGTCCAGCTCACGGCCTCGGTCGGCGTCGCATCGACCAAGCTCGTGGCGAAGATCGCGAGCGACCTGCGCAAGCCGGACGGGCTGGTCGTCGTCGAGCCGGGCACGGAGCAGGAGTTCCTGGCGCCCCTCCCGATCTCGCGCCTGTGGGGCGTCGGTGCATCGACCGCGGCGGCGCTTCGCGACTTCAGCGTCGGGACGATCGGGGACCTGCAGAAGGTCGATCGGTCGGCGCTCGTTCGGCGGTTCGGGAAGCATGGGGCGTCGCTCGTCGACCGCGCGATGGGCCGGGACCCCGATCCCGTCGATGACCCCGATGCAGCGAAGTCGGTCAGCCACGAGATGACGTTCGACGAGGACACCTCGGATCCGGAGGTCCTCGAGCGAACGCTGCTCGCGATGTCCGAAGGCGTGTCCGGGCGGCTCCGGCACGCCGGCATCAAGGCCGGCACGGTGACGGTGAAGATTCGCGACTCAGGCTTCACCACGATCACGCGCCAGCGGGGCCTCGCCGAGCCGTCCGACATGACCGAGCCGATCTGGCAGGCGGCGCTGGCCCTCGCCCGGCCAGAGATGCGCGGCAAGAAGATCCGCCTGCTCGGCGTGGCCGCGTCGGGTTTCGGCGTGAAGGAGCAGCTCGGACTGTTCCAGGCGGGTGACGAGAAGCAGCGCAAGGTGGTCCAAGCGGCGGACGAGATCCGCGAGCGGTTCGGCATGCGCGCGATCACGCGCGCGAGGATCCTCAGGAGCGGCGTGTCGGCGCCGTTCGAGCGCGACTTCGGCTCCTCCGTCGAGCACCGCGGCGACCTTGCCGACGACGTCTCGCGGGATTCTCGAAAACGCCGTGACGGCGCCGGCGGTCGTGACAGACAAGGTGACACAGAGGCCATGGACGATCCGTTCGACGAATAGTCAGGGCTTGACATCGAACAGGTGTTCGATCTAGAGTCCCGTCGAAATCGAACAGGCGTTCACGGCACCAGTGCCCGGTGACCGGAGCTCGCATAGCGCCCCCGAAAGGAGCCGCGAAATGGCGATGGTCCGAGTCGAGCCGGTCGAGGTACGGGTTCGAGCTGATTGGTTTGACGGCACGCCGCGTGAGGTGACGCTCAACGGCCGCCGGCTGCGCGTCCTGGACGTGATCGGCGTCCGCGACGAGAGCTCCGCGTTCCCGGTGACCACCGGCCCGCGCACGCTCTTCGAGGTCGAGACGGCGGAGGCGACGCTCCAGCTCAGCTTCCGCCATCGATCCCGGAAATGGACCGTCGAGGGCTTGGAGCTGAGCAAGGCCGCGTAGCCCTCGGCCGAATAGATACCGCGAGGCAGAAGCGCTCCAACGGCTGCTTCGCGCTCCTGGCCCGGGTGCCCTCGGGCCGATACGGCAAGACTCGGAGGCGACCGGACGGTACCCGGCTGCCTCCGGGTCGCCATAATCCGGGACGTGCAACCACCATCGTTCCGTGAACTGACCTTGGTCCAGTTCGGCGAGCTGCTCGCCTCCAAGGAGCCGGTACCGGGCGGGGGGAGCGCATCGGCAGTCGCCGCATCGCTCGCCGCGTCGTTGGTTGCGATGGTCGCGGCACTCTCCCAGGGCCGTCCCAAGTACGCCGACCATGCGGCGCTCCACGAGATGGCGATCCCCGCGGCCAATCGGCTCGCGAAGGAGCTGCTGGACATTGCGGACGAAGACGCGGCTGCCTACGCCGCCTGCGCCTTCGCGCTGAAGCTCCCGCGGGAGGCCTTCGCCGACAAGGAGTTCCGCGACAGGCAGGTGAAGGAGACCGCGCTCGTTGCGGCGCAAGTGCCGCTTCGGTGCGTCGAGCATTGCCGCGAGGTGCTCGTCCTCGCGGAGGCCCTTTCCGGCAGGTCCAACGGCAATGCCTCCTCGGACCTCCGGGTTGCTGCGCTCCTGGCCGAGGCTGCGGGCCACGGTGCCGCGGAGAACGTGCTCGTGAACATCCCGCTCATCGGCGAGACGGAGTGGACGCGCGGCGCCGAGGCGCGGATCAAGGTCCTCCTGCAGGAGATCGGCGAGCTCAAGGACAAGGTCCACGAGGTCGTCGCCAGCGGCGAGAAGCGCGAGCCGCTGCCGGTGCTGCCCGGGATCACGGCGTGATCTGGACGTCGCGCGGCCCCACGACTGCCGCGGGTGAGCACGGGGATCGTCGCGCGATCTCGGGGGTCGCTGCTTGACCGTCGCCGCGGGCAGTGCCCGGCGCCTCGAGGGGGCGCCGTTTGCGACGGAGATCCGCGAGCGGGTCGCCGGCGAGGTTGCGACGTACACGAAGGAGCAGGGCCACGCGCCCGGCCTGGCCGTGGTCGTCTGCGGCCGCTCGGCGCCGTCGATGGTCTACCTGAACCGGATCCTCAAGGCGTGCGCCGATGTCGGCATCGAGGGACGGCTCGTCGATGTCGAAGGCGACGACGCCACGGCCCAGGAACAGGGCCTCACGGACGCGCTCCAGCAACTCAACGAGGACCCGAAGATCGCCGGGATCATCGTCCAGATGCCGCTCCCGCAGGGCGTCCGGCTCCGGACCGTCGTCGATGCGATCGATCCGATGAAGGACATCGACGGCATCCACCCGCTGAACGCCGGGCTGCTCCGCCTGGGCTACGAGGGCTTCGTTCCGGCAACCGCGCACGCCGCGCTGGAGATGATCCATCGCTCCGGCGCGGAGCTGCAGGGCGCCGACGCGGTCGTCGTCGGTCGGTCGCCCGTCGTCGGCATGCCGCTCGCGTTCATGCTGACCAAGGAGGACGCCACGGTCACCGTGTGCCACTCCCGCACGAGGGACCTCGCGGCGAAGGTGAAGCACGCCGACATCGTCGTCGTCGCGGCGGGCCAGCCCGCCCTCGTCACCGGTGCCATGCTGAAGCCCGGCGCCGTCGTGATCGACGTCGGCATCAACGTCGTCGACGGCAGGATCGTCGGAGACGTGGACTTCCCGTCGGCCGAACAGGTGGCGGGTGCCATCACTCCCGTTCCGGGCGGGGTCGGCCCGCTCACCAACGCGCTGCTCCTCAGCCACCTCATGCGGGCGGCCCAGCGGCAGCTCCAGGCAAAGGAGCACTTCGAGGCATGACCATGTCCGATCTCGACATCGCGCGTTCGGTCACGCCCCGCCCCATCGTCGACGTCGCCCGCGAGCTCGGACTGCGCGACGACGAGATCGAGCCCTACGGCTCCACGAAGGCCAAGATCACGCTCGAGGCGATCGAGCGACTGGAGAAGGAACGCCCGCGCGGCAAGTACGTCCTCGTGACCGCGATCTCCCCAACCCCGCTCGGCGAGGGCAAATCGACGACGACGGTCGGGCTCGCCCAGGGCCTGCAGAAGATCGGCAGGAAGGCGGCGGTGTGCATCCGCCAGCCGAGCCTCGGTCCGGTGTTCGGGATCAAGGGCGGCGCAGCCGGCGGCGGCTACAGCCAGGTCATCCCGATGGCCGACTTCAACCTCCACCTTACCGGTGACGTCCACGCGATCGGCGCGGCGCACAACCTCGCGGCCGCGTTCATCGACAACCACATCCACCACGGCAATCCGCTCGGCATCGACCCGCTCAACGTCCTGTGGCCGCGCGTCCTCGACATCAGCGACCGGGCGCTGCGCAAGGTCGTGATTGGCCTCGGCGGGAAGGAGAACGGCTACCCGCGCGAGACCGAGTTCGTGATCACGGTCGCGTCGGAGGTCATGGCCGTCCTCGCGCTCGCCTCCGACCTGCACGACCTGCGCGCCCGGCTGGGCCGCATGGTCCTGGCGACCACCCGCGACGGCTCGCCGATCACCGCGGAGGACCTGAAGGTCGCGGGCTCGATGGCCGCGCTCCTCACCGACGCGATCAAGCCGAACCTGCTCCAGACGCTGGAAGGCGGCCCCGCGTTCGTGCACTGCGGCCCGTTCGCGAACATCGCGCACGGCAACAACTCGGTCCTCGCCGACCGCATCGCGCTCGCGACCAACGAGATCGTGTGCACGGAAGCGGGATTCGGCGCGGACATGGGCGCCGAGAAGTTCTTCGATATCAAGTGCCGCGCATCGGGCCTGCGCCCAGATGCCGCGGTCGTCGTCGCGACGATCCGCGCGCTGAAGATGCACGGTGGCGTGGGGAAGATCGTGGCCGGCAAGCCGCTCGATCCCGCCCTGCTCACCGAGAACGTCGAGGCGGTCACCGCGGGCGCCGCGAACCTTGCCAAGCAGATCGAGAACGTGCGGCTCTACAACGTGCCGGTCGTGGTCGCGATCAATGCGTTCCCGACCGACACGCCAGCCGAGGTCGAGGCGATCAAGGCCGTGTCGCTGGCCGCCGGCGCCGATGCCGCAGTCGTTGCCAACCACTGGGCGCACGGCGGTGACGGAGCAACGGATCTCGCCACCGCGGTGTGGGCCGCCGCCGAGAAGGGCGCCCCTGATTTCAAGCTCCTGTACGAGGACGACATGCCGCTCGTCTCGAAGATCGAGACGATCGCGACAAAGGTCTACGGCGCGGACGGGGTCGACCTGAGCCCGTCGGCCGCGAAGCAGCTCGCGCAGTACGAGAAGCTCGGGTTCGGCAACCTGCCGATCTGCATGGCGAAGACGCAGTATTCGCTCAGCCACGACGGTGGGCTCAAGGGCCGCCCGACGGGCTTCCGCGTGCCGATCCGCGAGGTGCGGCTGTCAGCGGGGGCAGGGTTCGTCACGCCGCTCGCGGGCGAGATGCGGACGATGCCGGGGCTGCCGTCGCGACCGGGCGGCGAGAACATCGACCTCGACGAGAACGGCGAGGTCGTCGGGCTCTTCTAGGTTCGGCGCGGCCCGCGTGCCGCGCGGCGCGGGTCGCTAGCTCGTCGCCTGCACGAACGCGAACAGGACGACCAGTCCGAGCACGATCCCGAGGACGGCGGCGCCCCACATCGGCAGGTCGATCGGGCCGAGGGTGTCGCCGCCACCGTGGCCGTGGTCGTCGTGTCCGTGGTCCTCGCCGTGATCGTCGGTGCCGCCATGCGGCCCGACCATCGATTCCCCGGCGTGCGGGCTCGCCGCGTGCGAACTGGAATGCGTGGCGTCCATTGCGCGGCATCGTACCGCGATACCGTGTCGCGACATGCGACTCCTGCTCGCGCTCGGGGTCCTCGGCGGCGCAGCGTGGGTTGCCTACGCCTTCGTGCCGGCCGAGTGCGTCCCCGTGACGCCCGCCTCGGAGGTGTTCTGCCTCCGACTGTGGTCGCCTGCCCTGTTCGGGATGACCGCCGGGTTCCTGGGGCTGCGGGCATGGGCGGTGCGCGTCTCCTGGGTGGGGGCCGCGAACGGCTTCCTCGTCATCGCTGCCGGCGCCGGAGTCATGGCAATCGCGAACTTCGCCGACTACTGGCTGCTGTCGGGCATCGCGTACGACTCGCCTGACGGCGGGTTCCGAAGCCTGCTGTCCGTCGTCGTGCTGCTCGGGGTGCTCGTCGTCGCGCTCGGCGCGACGGTCACCGGGATCCTGCTGATCCTGAGCCGACGCCGCTCGCTGCGATCGAGGATCCTCGGGTCGCTGATCGTGTCGATCGTCAGCTTCGCGCTGTTCGTGGGGCTGCTCGCGCTCGGCGCGCTCGCCATCGTCGCGTGCCTGTACGTGCTCGCGATCACGCGATCGAACCCACACCCCGAGCCCGAGGCGGAGCTGGAGCCGGCGTGACCCGCGACGCCCAGCTGCTGTTCCTCGCCCGCGCGGTCCGGATGTCCGGCTACGGCGCGCTTGGGCTCATCCTCGTCCTGTATCTCGGCGCAGCCGGGCTCGATGCCGGCCAGATCGGGCTGCTGCTGGCCCTGACGCTGGTCGGCGACACGGTCATCAGCCTGTACCTGACGACCCATGCGGATCGCATCGGCCGGCGTCGGACGCTCGTCATCGGTGCGCTCCTGA
>DATAIB010000271.1:0-7375 GCA_036262855.1 Candidatus Limnocylindrales bacterium | reverse complement strand
CTGCTGCCGGACGAGGGCGTGCTGCCGATGCACTCCTCGATCAATGTCGGCAAGGCGGGGGACTCGGTCGTCTTCTTCGGCCTCTCGGGCACGGGCAAGACGACGCTGTCCGCCGATCCCGAGCGCAGCCTGATCGGCGATGACGAGCACGGCTGGGGCAGCGACTACGTCTTCAACTTCGAGGGCGGCTGCTACGCCAAGACGATCCGCCTGTCGCCCGCCTACGAGCCGGACATCTTCGCGACCACGCGGCGGTTCGGGACGATCCTGGAGAACGTCGACATCGATCCCGCGTCGCGCGAGCTCGACCTCGATTCGGAGCGCTTCACCGAGAACACGCGGGCCGCGTACCCGCTCCACTTCATCGGCAACGCCGATCCGACGGGCATCGCGGGCACGCCGCGGAACGTGGTCTTCCTGACCGCGGACGCGTTCGGGGTGCTGCCGCCGATCTCGCGCCTGACGCGCGAGCAGGCCGCGTACCACTTCATCAGCGGCTACACGGCGAAGCTCGCCGGCACCGAGGTCGGGGTGAAGGAGCCGTCCGCGACCTTCTCCGCCGGGTTCGGGGCGCCGTTCCTGCCGCGGCACCCGGGCGTGTATGCCCACCTGCTGATGGATCGCCTCGAGCAGTACGACGTGCCGGTCTGGCTCGTGAACACCGGCTGGACCGGCGGGCCGTACGGGACCGGCAAGCGGATGGACATCACGCACACCCGCAACATGGTCCGGGCGGCGCTGAACGGCGCGCTGCGGGACGTGCCCACCGTCATCGATCCGATCTTCGGCGTCGCGGTCCCGACCGAGGTGCCGGGCGTCCCGTCGGAGATCCTGCAGCCCCGCAACACCTGGGCTGACGGCGCCGCGTACGACGCGGCGGCCGCGAACCTCGCCGCCATGTTCCACGACAACTTCGAGGCCTACGCGGGCGGGGTGAGCGCGGCGATCCGCGACGCCGGCCCGGCGAAGGTTGCCGGCGCCGCTCCGATGGGCCGGCGTTCAGGTCCCGGCGAAGGTTGACCCTCGCGGTTCACCCGCCTATCCGCCACTGAAACGCCGCCCCGAGCGGCCCACCGGACAGCAGGAGTGCCCAGCAGCATGGCTCGCAACAAGGTCACCGTCATCGGCGCCGGGAACGTGGGCGCCACCACCGCGCAGCGGATCGCCGAGGCGGGGCTCGCCGACGTGGTCCTCGTCGACATTGTCGAGGGGCTGCCGCAGGGCAAGGGCCTCGATCTGGCCGAGGCGGCCCCGGTCGTCGGCCACGATGCCCGCGTGATCGGCACGAACGACTACGCCGACACGGCGGGCTCGGACATCATCGTGGTCACCTCGGGCCTGGCGCGCCAGCCCGGCATGAGCCGCGATGACCTCCTCGCGAAGAACGCGGGCATCGTCAAGGCGGTCGTTTCCGCGTCCGCGCCGCTGTCGCCGAACGCGGTGATCATCGTGGTCACGAACCCGCTGGACGCGATGTGCCACGTCGCGATGCAGGCGTCCGGCTTCCCGCGCGAGCGCGTGCTCGGCATGGCGGGCGTGCTCGACTCGGCGCGCTTCCGGACCTTCATCGCCCAGGAGCTCGGTGTCTCCGTCGAGGACACCCACGCGTTCGTGCTCGGTGGGCACGGCGACACGATGGTGCCGCTGCCGCGCTACTCGACCGTCGCGGGCATCCCGATCACCGAGCTGCTGTCGCCAGAGCGCGTCGAGGCGCTCGTGACCCGCACCGCGAACGGTGGCGCCGAGGTCGTGGCGCTCCTCAAGACCGGCTCGGCGTTCTACGCGCCCGCCGCGTCCACGTTCGAGATGGTCGACGCGATCCTGCGCGATCGTCGGCGCGTGCTGCCGTGCGCCGTGCTGCTCCAGGGCGAGTTCGGCGTCGACGGCCTGTTCGTCGGCGTGCCGGCGGTGCTCGGGGACGGGGGACTGCAGCGCGTCATGACGATCGAGCTGTCCGCGGATGAGAACGCGGCGTTCCAGAAGTCCGCGGCCGCGGTCAAGGAGCTCGTCGACAAGCTCTAGACTCGCCCCGTGATCGGGGTGCTCACGCTTTCGTTCGATCCGGTCGTCGTCATCAGCGACACCGCGTCGGTTCGGCTCGAGACGATCGCGCTCGCGCTTGTGCTGTTCGTGGGCCTGGTGCTGGCCGTGTGGCTGGGCAAGCGAGCTGCTGGCCCGGCCCTCCGGATCGACGACCTGATCTTCATGGTCGTGGGCGCCGTGCCCGGCGCGGTCGTCGGTGGCCGGCTCGGGTACGTGCTCGACCATCTCGCCTATTACCAGGCGAACCCGAGCGCCATCACGGACCCGGCGCAGGGTGGATTCACGCTGACGCTCGCCCTGCCGCTCGGGCTGCTCACCGGCGCCGTCATCGGGCGGCTGCTCGGGTCGCCGATCGGGCGCTGGATGCACGCCCTGGCACTGCCGCTGCTGTTCGTGCTCGCCGGCGGCAAGCTCGCGGGGATCCTCGGCGGAACCGGGCAGGGCGCGCCGTCGGACCTCCAGTGGGCCACGTCGTATGCCGGGCCCGGGCCGTGGGGCTCGTTGGCCGCGGACGTGCCGTCGCATCCCTCGCAGGCATACGAAGCCGTGGCCATCGCCGTTGCGGTCGTCGCCCTGTGGCTCGTGTCGCAGGCCCCGCTGATCCGCCGCGGCGACGGCGCGGCGATGTGGGCCGCGCTGGGCGTGTGGGGCATCGCCCGCTTCATCGTCGGGTTCACGTGGCGCGACCCGGCCACCATCGGGGCGCTGCGCACCGAGCAGCTCTTGGCGGTCGTGATCGGCCTCATTGCCGTCGCCGGCCTCTCGGAGCGCGCGCGAGCGCATCGTCGCGCTGCGCGAGCCACACCAGCCACCGTCGAACCGACGACGCTCGACGCGGAGGAAGCGGCGCGGGCCGAGGCGGAAGCCGCCCTGGACCCGGAGGCCGAGGTGGCCATCGACCCGGACACGGCGACCGCCTGAGGTAGAGTGTCGGGACCACCGACACCGATTGCCGACGCCAACCCGTCGCCAGCTCGAGGACGATCCACCATGACCCAGCTCGCCGAGCCCACGACCGACCGCGCCGCGGCACCCGCCGGCGCCACCGTCCCGCATTGGATCGACGGCGCGCGCGTCGCCGGCACGTCAGGGCGACGGGGCCCGGTGTTCGACCCGGCGACGGGCAACGTCGCGCGCGAGGTCGATTTCGCGTCGGTCGAGGAAGTGGACAAGGCCGTCGCGGCCGCTCGGGCGGCGTTTCCGGCGTGGCGCGCCACGTCGCTGTCGAAGCGCACCGAGATCATGTTCCGCATCCGGAACCTGGTCGAGCAGCACCGCAAGGACCTCGCGGCGCACCTGACCGCGGAGCACGGCAAGGTCCCATCGGACGCCCTCGGGGAGATCGCCCGCGGCCTCGAGAACCTCGAGTTCGCGACCGGCGTGCCGCACCTCATGAAGGGCGCGTACAGCGAACAGGTCTCGACCGGCGTCGACGTCTACCAGATCCGCCAGCCGCTCGGCGTCGTCGCCGGCATCACGCCGTTCAACTTCCCGGCCATGGTCCCGATGTGGATGTTCGCCAACGCGATCGCGTGCGGGAACACGTTCATCCTCAAGCCGTCCGAGAAGGACCCGTCCGCCTCGCTCTACATGGCCGAGCTGCTCGCCGAGGCCGGCGTCCCGGCCGGCGTGTTCAACGTGATCAACGGCGACAAGGTCGCGGTCGATCGCATCCTCGAGCATCCCGAGATCGCCGCGGTCAGCTTCGTCGGCTCGACGCCGATCGCGCGCTACATCTACGAGACGGGCACGAAGCACGGCAAGCGCGTCCAGGCGCTGGGTGGCGCGAAAAATCACATGATCGTCCTGCCCGATGCCGACATCGAGATGGCTGCCGACGCCGCCGTGTCCGCCGCGTACGGCAGCTCCGGCGAGCGCTGCATGGCCGTCGCGACGGTCGTGGCCGTGGGCTCGGTCGCCGATCCGCTCGTCGACGCGATCTCGCAGCGCCTGCCGAAGATCAAGGTCGGGCCGGGCACGGACCCGAGCGCCGAGATGGGCCCGCTCGTCACGAAGCAGCATCGCGACAAGGTCGCCTCGTACCTGGACCTGGCGAAGATCCAGGGCGCCACGGTCGTCGAGGACGGGCGCAAGCACCCGCTGTACAAGGACTCCGAGGGCTTCTTCCTTGGCGCGTCCCTCATCGACAACGTCGCGCCCGGCATGGACTGCTACAGCGAGGAGATCTTCGGTCCGGTGCTCACCGTGACCCGGGTCGAGACCTACGACGAGGCGCTCCAGCTCGTGAACGACAACCCGTACGGCAACGGCACGGCGATCTTCACCCGGGACGGTGGCGCGGCGCGCCAGTACCAGTTCGACGTGAACGTCGGCATGGTCGGCATCAACGTGCCGATCCCGGTGCCGGTCGCGTACTACAGCTTCGGCGGCTGGAAGGCGTCGCTCTTCGGCGACCTGCACATGTACGGCCCCGAGGGAATCCAGTTCTACACGCGCGCCAAGGTCATCACCTCGCGCTGGCCGGACCCGGGCACCTCCAAGGTCGATCTCGGCTTCCCGCGCACGCGCTGATCAGGGCCGCCTCGGGGGCCTCCGATGAGCGTGGGCGACCCTTCATGAGTCGGCCCACGATCGACTGATCGGCGGTCCGGCCTCCGACCCCCGGGGCACATTACCCCGATGTGACCCGCGCGTTACGCGTCGGTGCGAGCCTGTTCCCATGGCTCGACGATCGATCTCGAGGGTGGGCCCCGTCCTGCTGGCGTTCGCGCTGGCCGCGTGCTCGGGCGCGCCGATCACGTCGGGGCAGGGTGTCAGCGCGCTGCCGCAGCAGTCGGTTCCGGTGACGCCCGCCGGGACGGTCGAGCCAGCGCCGTCGGGCCTCGTCGTCGATAGCCCGCTGCCGGCACCTGCGTTGGCAACCGCCGACGACATCGCCGCGGCCGCTGGCGATCCCGACCAGGCGCCGCAGGTCGTCGTCTCCATGCTGCAGCTGCTGGGCATCGGGCTCTACACGTCGGACGGCACGCCGATCCGCGTCGGGACGGCGTCGAGCGACGCCGACTTCTACGTCTTCGAGCCCGAGGTGCGCGGGCTCATCGCGATGCTGCAATCGCGGACCGCCGGCTCGGAGCAGCTTCGATTTCGTGACTTCCACGCGGCGCTCGCCAACCTCGGCTATACGGGCTCGGCAGACCAGCTGGCGTCGGCGTATCAGGACGCGTACGCTGCAAATCCCGCGGCGCTCGTTCCCGAGCTGGTGAATGCGTTGGGCGGCGTCGATGTCGACGGCAGCATCTCGAGCTTCGAGGAATGGCTGCTGCTGCTCGACGGGTTCATCCCACCGAACGGCGCCGCGACCGCGATGGCGGATGCCGGACCCTGGCCGGGTCCGGTCGCCTCAGCCGGCGGCGCGTGGGGCCTGGCGTTTGCGAACCTCCGCCACCAGTCCCCCGAGGCACTCGCCCTCCAGTCCGAGCTGTGCGCGCGACTGATCGCCGTCGCCGCCTCCGCACGCATGACGGTCACGACCTCGGCCCCGGCCGTCCACGAGGGGCACGGCACCTTTGGCGCCCCGGTGGCGATCTCCGCCACGGTTCGCGTGGCTGGGCAGCTCACGAGCCCGTTCACGGGCGCCGTCGTCCTGGCGGGGAGCCTCAAGGGCCTGGACATCACGTGGTCCGGAGACGACGCACTCGGCGCCCATGGAACCCTCGACGGCTCGACCACCGAGGCGGATCCCGGTGGCGCTGCGCGGAACACCTTCCTGCCGAAGCAGGAATCCGCGAATGGCGTGGGCATCGTCAAGGACCAGCGGGCTCGCGTCGGTGCCGTCGTCGGACGCGGCCAGCTCCTGCTCCAGCTGTATGGCGCCACGGCTGCACCCTACGAGCCGTTGATCACCGGGGAGGTTGCCGGAGGCGCGAGCCTGGTCGTCGAGTGGCACGAGAAGCCCGAAGCCGCCATCACGATCGTGTGGACGGACAGCTATGACGGCATCGACGACGTGATGACGTTCCTCGGCGATCTGACCAGTGCCCAGCCCGGCCCGTCCGGAACGGCCTACTTCGGCGAGGGAACCGTCTCCGGTTCGCGACTGGGCTGGGCGAAGTGCAACCCCGGAATCTCAGTCGTCCCGAGCGGGACGGTCCCGGCGGTGTTCCAGGGATACCTTGCCGAGAACGGCCAGCTGGTGATCGCGGCGTTCGCCGACTATGCGAGCGTGCTCACGGGCGTCTCGACGGAGGCGTTCATCGTCCCGCTCCAGGACGGCACCTACCAGGGCGAGACGCACCTGCCAATCGGCAACCTGTGCCCGCACGGCTCGCATGGCGCGATCAGCATCAGCGGGTTGCAGCTGCCGTCGCCCTAGGTCGCGTCCGCTTCGCGCCGCCGAAGCACGAGCAGCGCGAGATCATCGGCGGGCTCACCGGCGCCCTGGAAGGCCATCACCTCGTCGATGACGTCGCGGCATGGCGCCGGACCGCCGGGACGCGCCACGCGTCGCAACGCCGCCCGAAAGCGAGCCTCGCCGAAGCGCTCGCCGCCGTCGGCACGAGCGTCGGTGACGCCGTCCGTGTACAGCACGATCGACGCCCCGGGCTCGATGCGCACGCGCTCGAGCGTGACCCCGAGACGGGGGAACATCCCGAGCAGCGTCCCGCCGCCGTCGATCGCCTGCGGCTCGGAGCCGTCCGGGGGCAGCACGAGCGGCATTTCGTGGCCGCCGTTCGCGAACGTGAACTCGCCCGAATCGAGATCCAGCACGCCGGCGAGCACGGTCACGAAGAGGCCGGTGTGGCGCTCTTCGACGAGGATCGTGTTCGTGCGCTCCAACGCCTCGACGGGATTCGCGGATCGATCCAGCGCCGCGCGCACGACGGGGCGCACGAACGCCATCAACAGGGCCGCGGAGATGCCCTTGCCGGACACATCGGCGATGACCACGCCGAGCTGGCGTGGGCGCCCCGGATCAAGGATTGGGAACACGTCGAAGAAGTCCCCGCCGATGGAGCGGGCCGGACGGTACTCGCTCGTGATCTCCCAGCCCGGGGCATCGACGCCGGCGAGCTGGACGAGCGTCCGCTGGATCCGCTGGGCGACCCGGAGCTCGCGCTCCAGCAGGTCCGGCTCCGGCGTCATGGTCGGGCCGCCAGGGCCGCGACGGCGGTCAGGCTCCCTGGAGGGCAGCGACGGCGTCGGCGCGGCTCGCATCGATCGGGAACAGCTGCGCCATGCCGGTTCGATCCCGCACCCGCGCGAGTGCCTCCTGCGGGGCCGCGATCCGCACGTTGGCAGCCGCGAGATCGTGATCGTGGGCCATCTCGTGCAGCGCGCCCCAGCCCGCCTCGGGATCGGGCGGCGTCTCGCC
>DATAIB010000270.1:0-3147 GCA_036262855.1 Candidatus Limnocylindrales bacterium | reverse complement strand
CGGACCGGCTGAAGTGCTCGGCGAGCGAGTGGAGGAGCGCCACGCGGGCACGCTCCCAAGCGCCGTCGAAGTCGAAGCCGGGCGAGCCCGCCGCAGCCGCGTAGCCCCACGTGACCCGCATCTTCGTCGCCATCAGCCGATCGTCGACCTCCGGCAGCGTCGTGTAGCGATCCCGGTCGAACCCGACGAACGCCGACTTGGTCGTCTTCATGACCGTCAGGTCATCGAGTCCCGCCTCGACGGCGATCGAGCCGTCCGCACGAGCCGCGACCGATGCGAGCCGCGTGAGATCGCCGGTTCGAAGGAACGCGTCCGGAGCGGGTCCCGCGTCGGTAACCACGCGCGACCACCGGTGCTCCTGGATGTCGATCGTGGCGGTCGAGCAGACGTCGTAGCCCGCGAAGTGCCGCGCGAGCTCCAGCCCGAACGCCTCCGGCGGGCCGTCGAGTCGGTCCCGGGCGAAGGCGTAGACCGTGTTCTTCATCGTGTCGGTCGCGACGAGGTTTGCGTTGTCGCCATCGGTGTGTGCCGCGGTGAAGTCGCCTTCCAGCGCGACCGCGACCGTCAGGTCGCGCAGGTCGTGATGGTCCGGCTGGCGGCGCACCGTCACGAGCCGGATCCGCGACTTGCCGTACCGGTTGTCGCCGAGCTCGTAGGTCACCCGATCCTCCGAACGTTCACGTTGCCCTGCCGGCCCGATCCATCGCAATGTCGACGACCGCGTCGAGCGCCCGGTGGAGCTCCGAATCGCGCTCCCGCGTGAGCGCCGCCGCGAACCCGGGGATGAGCGCTGCCCGGGATCGACCGGCCACGAAGACACAGTAGCGGAAGCCGAACCGCCACTCGTACTCGCGGTTGAGGTTTTCCAGCTCCCGTGCAACCCGGTCGCGCTCGGCCGCGGCGTCGGCGGCGAGCGCCTCCGCTGCGTCCGTGTCGTAGCCCTGCTCGCGGAAGCTCAGCGCCGAGACCGACGCAGGCGGCGCACCCAGGCGCGGATGCGCGTCGACCAGCTCGACCTGCAGGACCTCGGGCAGCTCGTGCGCGACGACGCGCGCGCGCTCGAACAGTCCCTCCGGCGCCCGGAACGGACGCCCGGCGGCTGCGAGCCGCCACAGGAATCCCGGGGCGCCCTCGAACAGCGGCGTCATGCGATCCACGAACTCGCGTGCCGAGCCGCCGTCGAGGCGCACGCCCTACCGGACCGTCGTGCGCAGGTACCCGCCGAGCGTCCGCGGCTGGACGGTGAGGTCGACGCCGACCTCCAGGGCGGCCTCGCTCAGCTGCTCGAGGAACTCATCCGGCGCCGGGCCGTAGATCTCCCAGCCCGCCGGCTCGATGTGCTCGTACGCGGAGCGCGTGCGCTCGTCGCCGCCGCTGAAGTGGCTGTCGAGCGCCGCGGCATCCGGAAAGACCTGCACGAGCGTGAGCGAGCCGCCGCCGGCGTTCTGGAAGCCGAGGTAGGCGGCCGTCCGCGGCTTGTGCCGTTCGAAGTCCATGACCATGCCGTCCCACATCGACTGGAAGGCCCGAAGGTGCCCGGGCTTGATCTCGTAGTGGCTGATGACCACGATCGCGTCGGTCGTGAACGGCATTCCGTCCCCCGTTCGCTACCACCCACCCGCGTCGCGCAGGAGTCGATGGAGGATGCGCGCCGAAACAGTTCGCCGGTAGTCGGCCGTGGAGCGGACGTCATCGATCGGCTGGAGCTCGGCGGCGAGCGTCTCGGCGGCGAGGTCCACGGTTTCCGGCGTCGGCTGGGCGCCCTCCAGCACGCGCTCCGTCTTCGGCGCGCGAACCGGCGTCGCCGCAACGGAGCCCAGTGCCACGCGCACGTCGTGCCAGCCCTGGGAGCCGAAGTCATGCCAGGCGACCGCAATGACGACCTTGGAGATCGCCTGCGCGCGCCGCGTGCCCACCTTCCGGAAGCGCATCTCCCGGCCCGGCGGGATCGGGAAGCGAACCTGGAGGATGAGCTCATCCGGTGCGAGGGCCGTCCTGCGATACGCGATGAAGAAGTCCTTGGCCGCGACCTCACGCTCGCCGCGCTGCCCGCCGACGAGGATCATCGCGTCCGCAGCGAGGAGCACGGGCAGCGTGTCGCCCGCGGGCGAGGCATTCGCGACGTTCCCGCCGAGCGTGCCCCGGTTCTGGATCTGCGCGGCGCCGATCGTCGCGGCCGCCTCCACGAGCGCCGGCAGGTGCTCGCGGCAGAGGGCGGATCGGCGGATCTCGGTGTATGTGGTTCGGGCGCCGAGGACCAGGCCGTTCGGCTCGAGGTGGATTCCGCGCAGGGCATCGACGCGCGACAAGTCCAGCATCCGCTCCGGCACCGGCCCGAGCTCGCCGGTGATCGCGACCATCACGTCCGTGCCGCCGGCGATCGGCCGCGTGGGCCCGGCCGCGAGGCGCTCGTACGCCTCGAAGAGGTGCTTCGGGACGTCGATCGCCGGTTCCGCGGGCATCGGGTCAGGCGTCCATGGGTGTCGCGACGGCCGCGATCGCGTCGACGATCTTCGTGTAGCCGGTGCAGCGGCAGAGGTTGCCGGCGATCGCCTCGCGGATCGATTCGTCGTCCGGGCCGCCGCCGGCGTCGAGGTATGCGCGGGCCGCCATCAGCATGCCCGGCGTGCAGATCCCGCATTGCGCGGCGCCGTGATCCAGGAACGCCTCCTGGAGGGAGTCCAGCGCGCCTCGCTCCCGGGCCGCGAGGGACAGCCCCTCGACCGTGCGCACGATGCGCCCCTCGACCTGGCACACCGGCACGAGACAGGCATCGACGACCTGGCCGTCGAGCAGCACGGAGCACGCACCGCACTCCCCTTCCCCGCAGCCTTCCTTCGTCCCGGTCAGCCCGAGATCCTCTCGCAGCACGTCGAGCAGGCGGCGCATCCCCGGCGCGTCGACCTGGGCGGGTGCGCCGTTCACCAGGAACCGCCAGGCGCTCATGCCGCCGGCTCCGCCATCACCCCGACGCCGGGCCCGGCCACCTCGCCGCCATGCAGCGCCGCCAGGATCTTCTCGGGCGTCGCGGGGAGGTCGTGGATCCAGACGCCGGTCGCGTCATGGATGGCAGCCACGACGGCGGGCGCCCCCACGTCCATCGGCAGCTCCCCGACTCCCTTCGCGCCGTGCGGCGAGCCCGAGTAC
>DATAIB010000269.1:0-4871 GCA_036262855.1 Candidatus Limnocylindrales bacterium | reverse complement strand
GTCGACGATGACGCCGCCCACGCGCAAGCGGCCGGCACCCAGCGCACGACCACGGCGCCGCACCAGCGAGCGGACGCGCGCCGCCAGCTCCGCGGGATCCAGGGGCATCGACATCACGTCCGCGGCACCCGCGTCCAGGATCGCCGCCGGCGGCACAGCACCACTCGCGGGGCAGGTGACCATCACGGGCACCTGCGGGACGTCGGCCAGGCCGCGCAGCTCGCGGTCAGCGTCGGCAACGGAGGCGGCGTCGAGCACGAGCACGTCCGGCTCGAGATCGACCGCGAGTCCCGGCGTCAGCTCGCGACGCGACACCGTGTCGACGCGAAAGCCGCTGTCGCGAAGCGACGCCTGGACGAGCCGCTGGACCACCGGCGACGCGGCGACGAGCACGACAGGGCGTTCGGACGCGGACGTACGACGTCGACCGGGCTGCCGGGCCGCAGGCATCGACGCCACGTCACGAGCGTTGCCTCCGTGCCGCATCGCCCGCGCTCGACACGGCCGGGGGCAACGTTGCAGGGCGCTGCCGAGTGCATCGCCATCGGGCAGAATCGGGCCATGAGCATCGGCAGCCCATTCCATGCGCGAACCGCGGCGCTCAACCGCAAGCAGCAGTGGCGCGAGTGGTCCGGCTACTGGGCGTCCTCCGCCTACGCCGACGCCCACGACATCGAATACAACGCGATCCGGGAATCCGCCGCGCTGATCGACGTGAGCCCGCTCTACAAGTACCGGATCACCGGCCGAGATGCCGTCGCGCTCACGGACCGGGTCATCACCCGCGATGCCTCGAAGCTCGACGTCGGCAAGGTCTTCTACACGCCCTGGTGCGACGAGCACGGCAAGGTCATCGACGACGGCACCGTCCATCGCGTCGGCGAGCACGAGGTCTTCTGGACCGCCGCGGATCCCCAGTTCCGCTGGCTGACGCTGAACGCGCGCGGCCTCGATGTCGAGATCGAGGACGTCACCGAGTCGATCGCCGCCGTCGCCCTCCAGGGACCGCTGGCCCGCCTCGTCCTCGAGGAGGCGACGGAGCAGCCATTCGACGACGTCCGCTACTTCCGCCGGCGCGAGTCGAAGCTCCGAACCGGCGCAAAGGGCAAGGGCGGCGCGATCGATGTCGGCGTGTCGCGGACCGGGTACACGGGCGATCTCGGCTACGAGGTCTGGATCCCCGCCGAGCGCGCGGCCGAGGCGTGGGATGCGCTGTGGAATGCGGGTCGCGCGTACGGCATCCGGCCGGCGGGCATGCTCGCACTCGACGTCGTGCGGCTCGAAGCCGGGCTCGTGCTCCTCGAGGTCGATTACACGTCGTCGCGCCACGCGCTCAATCCCGAGCAGAACTACTCGCCCTTCGAGCTGGCGATGGGCAAGCTCGTCGACCTGGGCAAGGCGTCCGATTTCGTGGGCCGCCTCGCGCTCCAGCGCGAGCAGGAGAAGGGCGGTCCGGCACGCCGGCTCGTCGGCGTCCAGCTCGAGTGGAACGACATCGAGCGCTCCTTCTCGAAGGCGGGCCTGCCGCCCGCGATCTCGGCATCGATCGATCGCTCCGCGGTGCCGGTGTACGCCCGGGACAGCGGCAGCCAGGTCGGCAAGCTCACGAGCCACGGCTGGAGCCCGATCCTCAAGCAGGCGATCGGCCTGGCATCCGTGCCGCCGAGGTATGAGGCGCCGGGCACGAAGCTGTCGGTGGAGTGGACCGTCGAGGGCCACCGGGGCCGCGTCGACGCGACCGTCGTGCCGCTCCCCTTCCTGGACCTGCCACGCAAGCGCGCCTGAGCACCGCGCGCATCCGCTGGATCGCGGCGCTTGCCCTCGCCGCCCTTGCGGGCGTCTTCCTCGCCTGGCTGGACACTCGCCCCGGGTTCGATGACACCGGCGTGCTTGCCGGCCTGCTCGTCCTCGCCGGCGTGGGCTCGGTGCTCATCGCAGGGGCCGCCTCCCTCGCGGGCGCCGCGCTGCTCGGCGTCCTGATAGGCGGTCCCACGCCGCTCGCTGAGCTCGCCGGTGGCGGCCAGGCGGCCTCGCTGGTGGCGCTGGTCTTCGCGCTCGGCGCGGCGGCCGTCACGGCGCTCATCCTGCGGACGACTCGCGATGCCTGAGCCCGCCGGAATCGATCACGTCCAGCTCGCCATCCCAGCGGGCGGCGAGGACCGGGCGCGCTCGTTCTACGGCGGGCTGCTGGGCCTCAGCGAAGTGGCGAAGCCCGCGGCGCTCGCCGGGCGCGGCGGCTGCTGGTTCGCCGCACCGGGCGTTTCGATCCACCTGGGAGTCGAGGAGCCGTTCGTGCCGGCTCGGAAGGCACACGTGGCGCTGCTCGTGGACGACCTCGTCGCGCTCCGCGAAGCGCTGCACGGTGCCGGAGTCGAGATCCGCATCGACGATGCCGACATCGGTGTCCGCCGGTTCCACGCGTTCGACCCCTTCGGCAACCGGCTCGAGTTCGTCGACGCGCGCGATGGAGGCTTCACGACGCGCGGGTAGTCCGAATGGCGACTGGTCGGCGCATCGGCGCGCCGCATACTCTCCCGCGATGCGCGCCGCCACCCGAATCAGCCTTGGGTTCACGCTCCTCACCGCACTCACCGCGATCGTGCCCGCCATCGTCGCGGCCGAGACGGTCGAGAACCTCGTCGCGCGCGCATCGAACGCGAACAGCTGGGCGATGACGTGCACCATCAACGCGGACCTCGCCAGCTGCTCGAAGACCACGCGTCTCGGGCCGTGGTCGATGCAGGTCAAGCCGGCCACCGGGCCGATCGATTCCGTGATCACTGCCGCGCAGAAGGCGACGCTCCCGCTCGACACGACCGCGATCTCGTGGATGACCGACATGCACCAGTTCGCGTGCGGCGATCCCAAGACCTGGGACGCCTTCGTCACCCAGGTCGGCTCATTCACGAAGCCCGGCACGGAGATCACGCAGGCCATCGGGACGTGCTCCGCGACCGGCGGGCTGTATGGCGGCAGCACCGCCCCGACGGTCTACCGCGTCGTCTCGATCCAGCTCCCGTCGCCGACGGCAGCGCCCACCGCGACGCCGGGACCAACCGCGACACCGAAGCCGACTGCTGCGCCGACCCGCACGCCGCATCCGACAGCGACCCCAGCGCCGACGCTGCTCGCCGACGCGAGCGCGACTCCGGCGCCCACCGCGACGGCCACCCCGGCGCCCACGACGGGGGCCAGCCCGTCAGCCCTGCCGACACCGAGTGCAGCGGTCGCGGGCGAGCAGACCGCGGCGCCGACGCCGGGCCCGACCGGTGTCGGTGCCGGGCCAGCGGATCCAACGCCCGAACCCACGCCCACCCCAACCCAGCCCACGTTCGAGCAGTCGGTCCTCGGCATCACCGACATCAATACCGATACCGGCGCGATCGGCGGCAGCCTGCTGCTGGCGCTGCTGATGCTGCTGATCATCGGGTTCGCCGGGGAGCTGTTCAACAACACCGTTGAGAACAACTACTCGGTCATCGCCGGCTGGCTCAGGAAGGGCCCGCTCGGCGCGCTGCGGAACCTCGGCGGCTCGTTCCTCGGCGAGGCACGGATCGGGCTGGTCTCGTTCCTGCTGCTGACGACGCTCGTGAGCTGCTTCGTCGATCCGCATTTCGGGCTGGATCTCCGGTCGCTCGGCGAGTTCGCCGGCTTCCTCGTCGGGCTCGTGATCGTGCTGATGAGCTTCAAGCTCCCACCCATGCTCGCCCATCGCCGGCGAACCGGCGACCTCGGCCGGCTGCGCCCGCTGCCGTGGGCGCTCGTGATCGCGGGGGTCTTCGTGCTGATCTCCCGGATCGGGAACCTCCAGCCCGGCTACCTGTACGGCATCGTGCTCGGCGCGATCTTCGTGAAGGAGGTCACCCCGCGCGAGGAGGGCCGCGAGACGTTCTTCGGCTCGATCTGGACGCTCGGCGCGGCGGTGCTCGGCTGGATCGGGCTGCAATGGGTGCACGGGCTCGGGCTGAATCCGTCCGACCCGTTGGTGACGCTGGTCTCGACCGCGTGCGCCGCCGTGGCGGTCTCCGGGCTTGAGGCGACCGCGTTCGGGCTGATGCCGATGCGGTTCATGCCCGGCTACGCGGTGTACCGCTGGAACCGCGTCGCGTGGGCGGTGCTGTGGGGCGTGAGCCTCTTCGGGTTCCTGCACATCCTGATCGCCCCGACCTCGGGCTACGTGTCGCAGCTGTCGCCGCAGGCGTTCGCGGCAGCGCTGGGCGTGTTCGCGACATTCGGGGCCGTGTCGATCCTGGTCTGGGGCTACTTCCGGCTTCGCCCGGCGGACGCTTCGATCCGCTTCGACTGACCGCGCCGGACCACCCGCGGACTGCGCTGGAGATAGCGGCGTCGCAATGCACGTCGCGCGCCGGCGCGGCATGATCGCCGCAGCGGAACACGGCAGCGCAAGGAGCAGACTGATGCCGACCTACATGGACGAGCACGACATCCCGGGCGTCACGGCGGACGCGGTCAAGGGCGCGCACGAAGCCGACATGAAGGTCCAGGGCAAGTACGGCGTCAACTACAAGCACTACTGGGTCGACGAGGAGGCCGGCAAGGTCTTCTGCCTCGTCGACGCGCCCGATCGCGACACCGCAGCTCGGGTCCATCGCGAGGCCCACGGCCTCGAGGCGCACACCCCGTTCGAGGTCCAGCAGGGCGCCTGACCGTCCGCTTCCGGTCGCCGATCACGTGTCAGGCACCGGGCCCGAAGCCCTCGGCGGTACTGTTTCGGGCGATCAGCAGGTCGCGCCCATGGAGTGACCGTTGCCCTATTCGCCCGACGAGTACTGGCGGGGATTGCACCAGCGCGAGGGATTGAGCGCGGTCGGGCAGTCGGCCCTGCCGGACTCGATCAACGCGTGGCTCTA
>DATAIB010000268.1:0-3834 GCA_036262855.1 Candidatus Limnocylindrales bacterium | reverse complement strand
GCCACGTACGCGACCTCCTCGAAGAGGCGGTCGGTCGCGTACGTCACGATTCCCCCAGGCGCTGCTCACCCGCCACGTCGACCGTGAAGTTGTGACTGCACGACGGGCAGGTCACGGCCGCTGCGGTGTGGCCCTCCTGGTTGATGCGCCGGTACAGGTCCTGCAGGAACGCGAGATCCGAGGCGAAGAGCCCCTCGATGACGCCGGTATGGACCTGCGTCAGCGTGCCGAGCTTCGTCACGACGCGCGAGAGGAGCAGCACCGTGAGGTACGACTCGTTCTCGCGGACGCGTGGGTCGCGCTGGGGCGTGATCTCGTCCCGGGCGGTCGCGAGGCGCATGACCCCGTCGCGGTGGACGGTGCCCTGGCCATCGACGTAGCCGCGGGGGAGCAGGAACGCGTACTCGGTCTGGAGGCCCTGGGGCGCGCCGAACGACGCGCCTGCCGGCCCGCTGGATGAGGAGCTCCCGAGCCCCTGGCGGAGCTCGGGAGACATCGCAAGGGTCACCGGACTAGCCCTTGATCAGCGTCTCGCAGGCGAGGGTCGCTTCCTCGATCTGCACGCCGCTGGCGGTCGCGCCGCCCTCGGAGAGGCTGATCTTCGAGACCATGGCGTTGGTGAAGTTGTACCGAAGCACTTCCTCACCCATCGTGTTCATGAGGATCACGGACCCGTTGCGGCGGTCCGGCTGGCCCTGCATGACCTGGATGTGCCAGTCCCAGATCTCCGTCGCGCCGGTGAGGCCACGCTTGAGCGTGACGGTCGGCGTCTTCGGCTTGCCCGGGAGCTTGGCAATCGTGATCTTGCCCTGCTCGTTGACGTACGGGTTGTCGACGATCTCGATCTCGCTCGAGACGCCCGACACCGAGGTGAAGTTGGCGACGACGCCGACACCATCGATGTCGAGCAGCACGTTGCCTTGAAGAAGCGGATCAGTCGTTGGCATCGGATGCTCCCTTTCGAGCTAGTGGATCGGCGGGTTACTCGGAGACCTCCGCGCCGCCCGAGAACTGGGCGATGCGGAAGACCACGAACTCGGCCGGCTTCACCGGCGAGATCCCGATGTCGACGATCAGCTGACCGGCGTCACGCACCTCGGGCGGGTTGTTCTCCTCGTCGCACTTGACGAAGAACGCCTGGTCGGGCGTCGCGCCGAAGAGCGCGCCGTCACGCCAGACCCGCAGGAGGAACGAGTTGATGGTCCGCTTGACGCGGCCCCAGAGACGCTGGTCGTTCGGCTCGAAGACGACCCACTGGGTGCCCTCGAAGATCGACTCCTCGATGAAGTTGAACAGCCGGCGAACGTTCAGGTAGCGCCACGACGGGTCGCTCGAGATCGTTCGGGCGCCCCAGACGCGGATGCCGCGGCCCGGGAACGCGCGGATGCAGTTGATCCCGACCGGGTTGAGCTGGTCGTGCTCGCCCTTCGTCAGGTTCAGCTCCAGCGAGATCGCGCCACGCACGACCTCGTTGCCCGGCGCCTTGTGGACGCCGCGAGTGTCGTCGTTGCGGGCCCAGATGCCGGCCATGTGGCCGCTCGGGGGAACGTACTGGCCCTGGCCGCTGAGCGGGTCGAAGACCTTGATCCACGGCCAGTAGAGGGTCGCGTACTTGCTGTCGTAGCCGGCCTTGTCGACCCGCCACTCCTTGACCTGCTGCGCGTTCAGCGACGGCGGCGCGTCGAGGATGGCCACGCGGTCGCCCATGAGCTCCGCGTGCGCGATCATCGCGAGCTGGACCGCCTGGACGCCTTCGAGGTCGATGACGCCCTGCTGGTACACGGCCATGAGGTCCGGCACCGACAGCATCGTGACCTCGTCCACGGCCTCGAGGCCGGCGAAGCCGGTTCGATCCGCCGAGTTGCCGACGTAGTCGTCGGGCGTGACGCGCGCCGGGACGCTCGAGCCGCCACCCGACAGGCTCATCGTGCCCGGGGCGGGAACGCGCTCGACCGCGCTCGCGGTGCCGACTTCCTCGATCTTGATGAGCTTCGACTGCGCCTTCACCTGGGTGACGACGTTGTTCTTGCCCTTGCCGGCGGTGACGTTGTCGAAGACCTCGACGGGCTTGCCGCCCTGGTTCACGACGAGCTTGAAGCTGCTCTCGGAGGTCTCCGAGGAGGGCTGGATGTCGATCGTGATGTCGTTGCCTGCGGGACCGGCCTCGAGGGCGGTCGCGCGGTAGCTGGGCGTGCCCTTGTCCTTGGCGCTGGCAAGCTCTGCCTGCGCGGCGGGCATCGCGCCGTCCGCGCCGACGCGGACGATGTAGGCGGCACCGCCGCCGTTGAGGAAGTAGCCGTACACCGCGTGCGCGAGGTACGAGTTCTCGATGAACTCGCCGAACGTCTGGGTGAACTGGCTCCAGTTGGTCACGAGCGTCGGCTGGTTCGCCGGCCCGCGTGCGGCGAGGCCGACGAACGCGGCAACAGCCGTGCCCACGCCCTCGATCGGCTTCGAGCCTGATTCGACTTCCTCGACATAGACGCCGGGCGACAGGTACTGCGGCATGCGTTGGCCCCTTCGGTACGGGAATTCCGGACACTGCGACGCTGGCAGGGTGCGCAGGGGGCAACAAGGACCGAGTGGACACGCGGAGGGGCGAGCCGGGTTGCCCGAAAGGGCGAGCGCCCTGCCCACATCGGTGCCCCGGCGCGGCTCTGCGCGCGAGGCTTCGGGCCCGACGATCCTCCGGTGATCCACGAGGTGGACGAGCTCCTCGAGAAGCTCGTCAAGAAGGATGCGCTCAACGGGGGCTCGGCGGTCGAGCTCGTCTTCGAGGCGCCCACGAAGGACTGGGTCGCGCGCCGCAACGGGCCGGCGGTCAACCTCTATCTGTACGACATCCGCGAGGACCTGCAGCGACGCGTGCCCGCGTGGGAGGACCAGCGCAACGCGGACGGGACCGTCTCCGCGCGGACGCTGCCACCGCGCCGGTTCAAGCTCTCGTACCTCGTGACCGCCTGGACGCAGCGACCCGAGGACGAGCACCGGCTCCTCTCGGCGCTGCTGTCCGCGTTCCTCCGGACGCCGATGGTCAAGCCGGAGAACCTCGAAGGCTCCCTCGCCGAGCCGAACCTGCCCGTGTACATCGACGTCGGCCAGCCGCCGTCGCAGGACCGGTCGCTCGCGGACGTGTGGTCCGCGCTCGGCGGCGAGCTCAAGCCCTCGCTCGATGTCGTGGTGATCGCCCCGATCATGGTCACCCGCGTGGCGCCGTACGGGCCACCCGTTCGAAGCGCGGCCACGATCGGCCTCGCGGCCCAGGGCGTGCCGGAGCTGTTCCCGGGCAACGGCGCCAACGGGAACGGCAAGGGCAACGGAACGGGCGGCAAGCGTGGCAAGGCTGCGGGCGATGCGGCCGCCGCAACGCTCGTCGATACCGAGGCGGACGAGGGCTCCGTCGGTGGCAAGGTCCTCGAGCTCATCCCGCCGGTCGCCGATCCGGGCAAGCCGGCGCCCGGCATGAGCCTCCGCGTTCGCACGATCCGGCGGCGATGACGCGCGCCGCCGCAGCGGCGGCCGCGGCCGACGAGCTCGACCTCCCGCCGCCCAACGGCAACGGCAACGGAGCGCACGCGGGCGCACGCGAGCCCGAGGACGCGCACGAGGCCTCGCGCGCGATCGATCCGTCGCTCGGGTACCTCTTCGGCCGCATCGGGATCATCGAGGCGCGCGTGCGCGCGGCGGTGGAGCGTCGCCGCGCCGACGACCCGGATCCAGGCGACCGCTTCCGGGGCCTGTACATCTCCGACGCGCAGGTCGACGGCCTGCTCGACGGCACGCGCCTGGATCTCGCGCCGGACGCCTGGACCGAGGAGGCACGCGCGTCGCTCG
>DATAIB010000267.1:0-4683 GCA_036262855.1 Candidatus Limnocylindrales bacterium | reverse complement strand
GCGCGACGCGGCCGCTGCCGACGATGCACGCGTCGCGGAGTTCAGGCCTGAGCCCCGCGCGCTGCCGAGCTTCTACGTCTGGACACTCGGCTGCCAGATGAATCGGAGCGATTCGGAGGAGATGGCCGGCCGGCTGCTTGCCGCCGGGTGTGCCGAGGCGGGCTCGATGGATTCCGCCGACCTCGTCGTGATCAATACGTGCGCGATCCGCGAGGCGGCCGAGGCGAAGGTCATCGGGCGCCAGGGCGAGCTCGCGAAGCTCAAGGCGGCGAACGCGTCGATGCGCGTCGTGATGACCGGCTGCGCCGTCCGGGAGATGGATCACGAGCGGCTCGGGCACCGGTTCCCGGCGGTGGATCTGTTCCTGCGCGCGGACCAGGAGCCGGAGCTCGTCGATCGACTCGGGCTGGCGTCGGCGCAGGGTCCCGTCGGGCTGCTGAGCGCCACCGGGTCCATCGGCGCGCTGACGACGGTCGGCCGCGCGACGGTGGGCGTGGCCGAGCGGCTGTCGGGGACGCGCGCGGCTGCCGTCGAGGGTGCCGCGGTGCGCCGCAGCTCCGACGTGAGCGCGTGGCTTCCGATCATCTACGGGTGCGACAAGACGTGCACCTATTGCATCGTCCCGTTCAGCCGCGGCCCGGAGCGGTCGCGTCCGTTCGACGACATCGTCGACGAGGCCCGTGCCATCGCCGCCGAGGGCTACCGCGAGGTGACGCTGCTCGGCCAGAACGTCAACTCGTACGGGCACGACCTCGCGCCCGAGGCGCGCTTCGGGCACATCCAGACCGGCCGCTGGGCCGGCCGCCAGCTCGACCTCGGGAGCCGGCCGGACCTCGCCGAGCTGATCCGGGCCATCGACGGCCTGCGCACCGCGGACGGCAGCCCCGCGATCCCGCGCCTGCGGTTCATCACCTCACACCCGTGGGACCTCTCGGATCGATTGATCGATGCCATGCGCGATTGCCCGTCGGTCTGTGAGGCGCTGCACCTGCCCGTGCAGTCGGGCGACGACGCGGTGCTCCGGCGGATGGGCCGGCAGTACTCGATCGAGCACTATTTCGAGCGGCTGGCGCGTATCAGGGACGCAATGCCGGACATCGCCATCTCCACGGACGTCATCGTCGGGTTCTGCGGCGAGACCGAGACCCAGTACGAGTCGACGCTGCGCCTGCTCGAGCGCGTCCGGTACGACCAGGTGTTCGCGGCCGCGTACTCGGAGCGGCCCGGGACGCCGGCCACGCACCTCGCGGACGACGTGCCCGCGGACGTGAAGCGGCGGCGGCTCAACGGGCTGCTCGCGCTGCAGGAGCCGATCGGGCTGGCACGGAACCAGGCATGGCTCGGGCGGACCGTCGAGGTGCTCGTCGACACGATCGTGCCGCCGCGCACCCATGAGCATGTCGATGCCGACGAGCCCGTCGCGCAGGCCGCGGGGGCCGCATCCCACCCGCCGAATGCGGACGATGTGCACCTCTCCGGTCGGACGCGTCAGAACAAGCTCGTCCACCTGACCGGCCCCGCGACCTGGCGCGGCTCGCTGGTGAACGTCACGATCGAGCACGCGGGACCCTACGCCCTTCGCGGCACCGTGTGAGCGGGGTCTGGCGGGTAAGCCTGCAACGCATGCGCGCGGACTGGCCGATCGTGGCCGCCGCGTGGCTGATCACGGTGCTCTCGGCGGTCCTGTTCTCAGCCGGCGTGATCTATCCGGCGGCCGCGGCGGAGGCGGGCCTCCAGCGGGCATTGCGCGACGCGCCGATGGCGAGCAAGAGCCTCGACATCTCGAGGTACGACACCCCGGCGAACGCGCAAGCGGTCGACGACCGGGTCGCGGCAGCCGTGCAGGACATCATCGCGGGCGGTGGCTCGCTCGTCCGGGACTGGCGGCGAACCGCAACCGTGCCGCTCGCGGCCCGAACGGGCGCGGCCGTCGGGGACCAGGCCGACTTCGGGTACCTGGAAGGCATCGCCGACCACGCATCGCTCGTCGAGGGCGCCTGGCCCCAGGAGGGCGTGCTGCCGGTCGACGACACGATCGATGTCGCACTCGCGGCACCGGCCGCCGCCGCCCTCGGCCTCCACGCGGGCGATCTCATCGATGTGGTCGACCAGCCGAAGCCGCCCTTCCGCGTGGTCGCCGTCTACCAGCCGCGTGACGCAGCGGACCCGTTCTGGAACGGCGATGACCAGCTCACCACGGGCCTGCACCAGAACCCGCAGTACCACACGTTCGGGCCGCTGCTCGCGTCGCGCACCGTCGTGCTCGCCGCCGCGGGCACGGGCCAGCTGAACCTCCACTGGCGCGTGTATCCGGACTTCGACGCGCTCGCGGTGGACGACGCGGGTGGGCTCGCCCAGCGGATCGACAGCATCCCGCTGCGAACGCTCGCCGATGGCGGCCCGAAGGTCTCGGTCAACAGCCAGCTCTCCGCGATCCTGCGCGACGCGGACCGCTCCCTGCTCGTCAGCCGAACGAGCGTCGTGCTGCTCATGGCGCAGCTCGCGCTCCTCGCCGGCTACGCGATCGTGCTGATGGCGACGCTGCTGGTCGACCACCGACGCGTGGATACGGCGCTGCTTCGCGCGCGCGGGGCGAGCACCCGCCACGTGGCGCTGCTGTCGGTCGTGGAGGGCCTCGTGTTCGCGGGGACCGCCGTGGCAATCGCACCGACCATCGCAGCCGCAGCGGTGGGGCTGTTCAACGACATCGGGCCGCTCGCGGACGTCGGCCTCGGGCTCGTGCCGCGGGTCACGAGCGAGGCGTATCTGGCGGCCGCGGGAGCCGGGCTGCTGTGCGTCGTCCTGCTGGTGCTGCCGGCCGCGCTCTCGGCGCGGGCGTTCGCACAGGAGCAGGGCGGCAGGTCACGCCAGGAGACGCGGACGCTCGGACAGCGGCTCGGCCTCGACATCGTGCTCATCGCGATCACCGGCATCGCGCTGTGGCAGCTGCGGCTCTACGGCGCGCCCCTGACACGCTCGGTGCAGGGGCAGCTCGGGCTGGATCCGCTGCTGGTCGCCGCGCCGGCGATCGGGCTGATCGCGGGTGGTGTCCTCGCCCTGCGGCTGCTGCCGCTCGTGGCGCAGCTGATGGAACGCCTCGTGGCAGGCGGCCGCGGGCTCCTGACCTCCCTGGGCGCCCGGCAGCTCGCGCGACGCCCGCTGCGCTACACACGCTCGGCGCTGCTGCTCGTCCTCGCGGTGTCGATGGGCGTGTTCGCGCTCTCCTACGCCGCCACGTGGGCCGGCTCGCAGCGCGACCAGGCGATCTACCAGGCAGGGGCGGACGTGCGCATGCCCGCGGTCGCGACGCCGGGGGGCCTGCCGACATGGGCGCTCGCCGGCGCGCTGGCCGATCGGCCGGATGTGGCCGCGGCGAGCCCGGTGGAGCGGATCACGGATGGCGTCAAGTTCGCGGCGACCGGCTCCGCGGACCTGCTGGCGCTCGATGCGGCGACCGCGGGCAACGTCGTGCTGCTGCGCGGCGACGCAGCGCCCACGCCGTTCCCGGATCTGCTGAAGCCGCTCGCCGCGGCGCGCCCTGCGCCGAAGCTCGCCGAGCTTCCACCCGGAACGACCTTCCTGCGCATCGTGCCCGCCGCCGAGGTGACCAAGGCCCAGCAGTTCGTGCCCGACTCGTCCAACCCGGACGGGGGCACGACCGAGCCGATCGACCCGTCGACCGTCGACGTGTCCATGAGCGCATCGGTGGTCCTGCGCGACGCGCACGGGCTGCTGTATCAGTTCCGCTCCGCGGTCGTCCCGGTGACGGGCACGAACCCGGAGATCGTCATCCCGATCCAGCAGGGCGCCGCCGGTACCGGCGTGGCGCTGCACCTCGACGAGCCCGTCTCGATCGCAGGCCTCGGGGTCGAGGTCTGGCTGCCCGACCTCACGGTGATCGATGGCGCGACGTTCGGCGTCGCTGCCGCGGGTGCGGGTACGGCGCAAGGAGGCCCGTGGACGGACGTGCCACTGGGTGGCGCGGGTCCATGGAGCGCGGGATACAGCCAGGGCCACCAGGTCCCGGACGACGTGCCGGGCGCGCGCATCCACGACGTGACCGTGGCGTTCGAGGGAGGGGACAACAACAGCGGCGCGATCTTCGGCAACGGCTCGTTCGGGGTCTCGGCGATCCTGTCCTTCCTGCCGAACGGCATCGACGCGACCGGCGGCGCCCTGCCGGTCATCGTGAATCGCGCCTTCGCGACCGCATTCGATGCGAACGTCGGTGACACGGTGACGGCGTCGGTTGCGGGCCGGTTCTCGCGGCTCACGGTCACCGGCGTCGTCGACACGTTCCCGACGACGGATCCCGCGAAGCCGCTGCTGATCGCAGACGAGGCGACCGTGAGCCTGCTTCGGCTGCGGACGATCACGCCCGTCCGTCCCGTTGACGAGTGGTGGCTCGCAGCCAGTCCGGGCCAGGCGGACTCGCTCGCGGCGGCACTGGCCACGGCTCCCTTCGGCCGGCCCGACCTCATCTCGGCGACGGGCCGCGCCCGCGCGCTCAGCACGGATCCGGTGGCGCTCGGGATCATCGGGGCACTGACGCTCGGGTTCGTGACGACGGGGCTGTTCGCGATCGTGGGCATGACCGTGAGCGCGGGCGTGTCGGCGCGCCAGCAACGGACCGAGTTCGCGCTCCTGCGGGCGCTCGGGCTGTCCGGGCGGCAGCTGTCCGGC